>NZ_BOQD01000282.1 GCF_018332515.1 Bacillus hominis
ATATTGAAGTTGAAGTGAAGTTAATAAATTTTATGTTATAAACCTGTGTGTATAATTACTTTGCGAATTGTTCAAATAAAAAATGGTGGAGGAATTTAGTTTGAAGATTATGATGTTTGCTCATAGTGGAAGTCTAAACAGAGGGTGTGAAGCTATTGTTCGCTCATCAACTGATATTATAAAAGAGAAAATACTTGGAGCAGAGATATATTTGGCATCTGACAATCCTGAAACTGATAAAATAATAACAAAACTAGATGGTATATATGATGGTACTAATAGAAACATAAAAAAATATACATACCATTGGTGGTTATCTTGGTTAAGAATAAAGTTGTTGCAAGATGAATCTTACGCGTTGGTAAAAATCCATCATAATATAATAAAGCATGTAAAAGATATGGATGTATATTTATCAATTGGTGGTGATAATTATTGTTATGGAGAACAGCCTGGATGGTATGAAATAGATAGAAGAGTGAAAAAAGGTGGGAAACAATTAGTCCTATGGGGATGCTCAATTGGTGAAGAAGACATGTCGGAAAAAAAACTAAATGATTTAAGGTTGTTTGATTTAATACTAGCTCGTGAAACCATCACTTATAATATGTTGAAAAGCAAGGGACTTAATAACGTGAAGTTATGTGCGGATCCAGCATTTACACTCGAAAAAGAAGAGCTGAAATTACCTAAAGGATGGCAAGAGGGGAATACTGTAGGACTTAATTTTAGTCCGCTTGTATGGAATAAAAATAAAAAATCTCAAGAGGCAGTGAAAAGTTTAATAACACATATATTAAAAACTACAGATATGACAATTGCTCTTACGCCACATGTTATGCAGGAAGGAAACGATGATTACGAATTTTTGTATGAATATTATGAAGAATTTAAGGAGACTGGTAGAGTTATTATATTGCCAAATAATTTAAATGCTATGCAATATAAAGGATATATAGCAAGGATGCGATTTTTTATTGGTGCTCGAACACATGCAACAATTGCAGCATATTCAACTTACGTGCCAACTATGGTATTGGGTTATAGTGTGAAATCGAAAGGAATTGCAAGAGATTTGTTTGGTAAAGAAAAGTTGGTTGTAAATGTGGAGGAACTATCTAATAGTAAGGAGTTAAAGGATAAATTTAATGAAATGGTGGCAGAAGAGGAAGAATTAGGGGAGAGATTGAAAGACGTTATTCCCAACATGAAAAAAATGTCATACAAAGCGGTTGAATATTTAAATGAATTAAATAAACGATTTGAGGAATGATATGAAAAAAAACTTATTATTTGTTATGCCGAGCTTAGCTGCTGGTGGTGGAGAAAAAAGTTTAGTTAATTTATTATCTCAAATAGATTATACATTGTATAATGTGGATTTATATTTATTTAGTAAAACAGGTTCTTTTTTTAATGCGTTACCAAAAGAAGTTAATATAGTGTGTTTTTCCAAAACATACAGTTTGTTTACAGAAAATTTAATTTCTTCTGTGCTAGGTTTTTTTAAATATGGACAAGTTAAATTAGCTTTTTATAGATTTATGTTTTTTTTAAAAAATAGAACTATAAAAGACACTTCTCTTGCGGAACAATATGCATGGAAATATTTGAGGGAATCTTTCGGATTCTTAGATAAGGAATATGATGTAGCAATTGGATATCTTGAAAAATCCCCTATATATTTTGTGGTAGATAAAGTCAAGGCGAAAAAGAAAATAGGGTGGATTCATACAAATTATTCTAATTCAGGTATGGATCGTGATTTTGATAATATATACTTTGAACAATTAGATAATATTATTGCGGTTTCTGAAGAATGTGCAAAATCTTTAGAGGAGAATTTCAAACATTTAAAACATAAGATTAAATCTATTTACAATATAGTATCTCCCAAGCTTATTAGTGACCTTTCTAACGTTGATAGTATTGACAATTCTATGAGTGACAAGAGTTATGTAAATATCCTTACTGTTGCTAGGTTAAGTTATGAAAAAGGGATAGATATGGCAATAGAATCTTGTAAGCAACTAATGAACAAGGGTTATAAAATTAGATGGTATGTTTTAGGAGAAGGAAGAGAAAGAGAAGCGTTAGAAACACTTATTAAAAGTGAAAAATTAGAAGGTGATTTTAAACTATTAGGAATTAGGGAAAACCCATATCCGTATATAAAACGGACGGATCTATATGTTCAGCCTTCTAGGTATGAAGGGAAATCTATTGCAATTGATGAGGCGAAAATTTTGAATAGACCTATAATTGTTACTAATTTTAGCACGGCTAAAGATCAAATTGAGCATGGAGTGAACGGTTTAATTGTAAGTATGAATGCGAAATCAATCTCTAGTGGAATTGAGACTATGTTAAAGGATGTTCAATTAAGAGAGAATTTAAGGAGGAATTTATCTAAAGAGAATTTGGGAACTGAGGGAGAAATATATAAATTATATGATATTTTATAGTGGTGGTGCATATGAAAAAAAAAATATTATTTATAATTAATAATTTAAACTGTGGTGGGGCCGAAAAGGCATTAATCTCGTTGTTGGAAAATATGAATTATTCAATGTATAGTGTTGATTTATTTTTATTTAAACATGAAGGGGTATTTTTTAATAAAATACCCAAACAAGTGAATTTGTTAGAGGAACAATTGGAGTATCAGTATTTTGATATGCCTATAAAAAAAGCGATTGTGGAATGTATCAAAAGCAGGAGAGTAGATGTAGCTGTAGCAAGAATATATGCAGGATATGTATTTAAAAGTGAAAAAAATAAAGCGAGATGTGAGCAAAGGGTGTGGAAGTATCTATCGAAAGGTTTAAAACATTTAGATCAAAATTATGATGTAGCTATTGGTTATCTTGAAAAAAACCCTATTTACTTTTGTATAGATATGGTACATGCAAAAAGAAAAATAGGATTTATACACAATGATTATGATAAATTAGGGATGGATCCTAGCATTGATATAGAATATTTTTTTAAGTTAGACAGTTTAATGACAGTTTCTCAAGAATGCGCCAACGTTTTAAAGAAGAGATTTCCTATGTATAAAAGTAAGGTAAGCGTTATGCATAATATAGTATCTCCTAAGGTGATAAATAATATGTCATTGGAAAAAGTAGATGTAGAAACCGGGGTAATAAAGATAGTTTCTATAGGAAGACTGAACTATCAAAAAGGATTTGAAATGGCTATAGATGCATGTAAAAAATTAAAAGATTGTGGTTATAAGCTAATATGGTATGTAATAGGAGATGGAGAAGAAAGAGTATATTTAGAAAAATTAATAGTAGAAAATAAATTGAAAGAGACATTTGTTTTACTAGGAATTAAGGAAAATCCATACCCATATATAAGAGAAAGTGATATATATGTTCAGCCATCTAGGTATGAAGGGAAATCTATAGCTATCGATGAGGCGAAAATCTTACGAAAACCCATTGTGGTAACGAATTTTAGTACAGCAAAGGATCAGATTCGAAACGAGGAAAATGGAATTATTGTCGAGATGAACTCCACTGCGATATTTAATGGAATTAAAAGAATAATAGATGATGAGAATTTAAGGAGTAAATTAACTAATAATTTGTCAGAAGAAAACTTAGGAACTGAATCAGAGATAGAAAAAATATATGAATTAATAGAGCGTTATTAAAATGGGGGATATTATGGATATTACGATAGCATGTATTGTGTTTTGTAGTATTATAGCAATTATTATGTTGATTGATGTAATCCCAATTTTTAATGATTGGATAAGAAGGATAAAAATAGGCAGGTATACAGATAGGGATCTATGGTCTATATCCATAACAAAAAAAGGGATTAAGTGGATCAATAAAGTACCTAAAATAAAAGTAACGGACAATACACGGCTAGTTGTAATCGATATGTTGAAAGGAAACTATACCAAAAATACTATACAACATTGGCAAGAAGCTGGATTGATTTTAGGTATTTCTGAATATTTGAAATGTGAAAATGATGATCTTGCAAGAGGGAAAATAATAGAGTTCCTGAACACAAAACTCAACGATGAAGGTGATTGGAAAGAAAAACCTAAACATGTAGATGTAGCGATATTAGCTTATGCCATTATGAAGTTAAACTTTATAGAAGTGGATAAATATAAGAAAGCGCTAGATAGTACGTGGGGAATTATACAAGATTGTATATGTGAAGATGGCACAGTTGGATATAGGAAGACTATGGAGAACTACAGATATGTAGATACGATAGGCTTCATATGTCCATTTTTAGTTACTTACGGCATAAGATATCAAAAAGAAGAATGTATAGATTTAGCAATGAAACAGATTATGGAATATGAGAAATATGGTATGTTAAATTCACACTATATCCCAAGTCACGCTTATAAGACAAAAGATAAAATTCCTGTAGGTTTATATGGATGGGGAAGGGGACTTGGATGGTTTGCAATAGGCTTAATAGATACGTGGAATGAATTACCGCAAGATAGTGAATATAAAATTGTATTGGAGAAAAGTGTTGAAAAACTCGCGAAATCTGTAGTGTATTTTCAACAAAATAATGGTAGCTGGAATTGGATTGTAGCACGAAATGAATGTAGAGCGGACTCATCAGCTACAGCTATGTTAGGCTGGTTTATGTTACATGCTTCTAAAATAAAGGGTATATCTGAAGAGTGTTTAGATTGTGCGGATAATGCAATAAGTTATTTAATGGGTGTTACAAGAAGGACAGGAGAGGTTGATTTTTCACAGGGTGATACTAAAGACATAGGTGTATATTCTATGTTATTTAATATACTGCCTTTTACTCAAGGGTTTTGTATTAGATATATAAATTGCTACCTGAAAAAAAATTGAGGAATAACGAGCATAGCTAGTTGGAAAAACAATGGGACTTTTGGAGTGCTAAATTTGTAAATACGTTCTTTTCTGAAAGTGGAGGAGGATTTTATGAGACCTGCAATAAGTATTATTGTGCCTGTATATAATGTTGGGAAGCATTTAAAAAACTGTATTGATTCTGTATTAAATCAAACGAATGGAAATTTCGAGCTGCTATTAATAAATGATGGGTCTGCTGATAATAGTGGGATTTTGTGTGATGAGTATGCAAGGCGAGATGATAGAGTAATAGTAAAACATATTAATAATAGTGGAGTATCCACTGCGCGAAATTTAGGTATAAAATATGCAACTGGAGAATGGATACTATTTCTAGATGGTGATGATACTTTAGAGATGGATGTACTAGAAAAGGTTTGCAAAAACATTAAAATGAATGAAAGTATGGAGATGTTGATTGGAAGTTTTAAGTATAAAAAAAAAGATGGAGTTGTTTATGCTAACAATAACGATTTCTATAGTAAAGGAATTGATATTGTGTGTGATTATGGGTTATGGAAAATTAAAATATGTATAGGTTCTTTTGTTGTAAAAAAAGAAATAATAGACCGAAACAACATCTGTTTTCATGAGAGGACAAAATATGGGGAAGATGTGGAATTTATTAATTATTGTTTAGTAAACTCAGAAAAGGTAAAAGTAACTATGGATTACTTTATGAGCTACACAATTCATAATGAATCAGCAATAGCAAAAATTAATTTTGATAGATATGATTGCTACGAATCTCGATCTCGTTCGTTAAAATATATTCAGCAAAGATATCCAAACTATAAAGATATAGAGTTATTGTACAACACCCATTTACTTCCAGAAGCAATTATTGATACAACGTATCTTTTATGTAGAAGTGGTGTGGGTCTATTTGCAATTAAAAAATATTTAAGGGAAAACAATTATTATCATGTCATAGAGGCAGTTAAGAAAGATGAGAATACGCCTTTGCATTTAAGGAGAAAAATTAATAAATTCTTAAATAATGCAATACTTACATGGGGAGAATGCTTTTTGTCAAATCAATATTACTATTTTAGAGGGAAATTAGGATTGATAAAAAGGAAGGTTATAATATGAAATTAACTATTTTTACTCCTACTTATAATAGAGGATAT
>NZ_BOQD01000283.1 GCF_018332515.1 Bacillus hominis
AGTTTTTGCACCAGAACCATATAAAATACATATTTATAAAAATATTTTATTTTACCATCTTTAAGGAGGATAATTATGGATAAAACAACTGAAGAAGAATTTAATTATATCGATTACTGGGAAAATAATTATGCCAATGGAGGAACTTCAGGAAGTGGATCATATGGAATGTTAGCAGAATTCAAGAAAGATGTAATTAATGAATTAATAATTGAAAACCAGATTCAAACTGTAATTGAATTTGGTTGTGGCGATGGTAACCAATTAAAATATATGGAATATCCTAACTACTTAGGTATGGATATTTCACCTACATCTATAGATATATGTTCAAAAATGTTTACAAAAGATAACACAAAAAATTTTTTATTATACAATCCTAAATATTTTATTAATAAAGGATATTTCAAAAGTGATTTAGTAGTATGTTTAGATGTTTTATATCACATCACAAATGAGACTGATTTTCAAAAAACTTTAGACGATATTTTTTCTTGTAATTCT
>NZ_BOQD01000284.1 GCF_018332515.1 Bacillus hominis
ATGCCCATCAACTTAAGAAATTGGTAGTTCCCCAAAACCCTAGCTTGATGGACAGGGGATAGCAACAACAAAACGTAAATTCCGTACACTAAGCTCATTTTCAAGACGGTTTACCAATACTCGCTATAACCACCCGCTTGATATAATAATATTTGGATGGGAGTCCAATACATGTTCTTAAAATTAAGATGGTTCAAATCGGAAGAAGGCCCTTAGAGGGTCTCTTTTCTTTATTTTCAAAAGGACCTGCTCAATTAATACGTAAAAACATAAAGTAAATTGAATCCGTTAAAATACATGAGTGACCTCTTGTTTTCTCCTCTTATCTAAAGGAGGAACTGTTATGGGCTTTGGTGGTAGTTGTAGTAGTTGTGGCGGTGGCTTCGCTTTATTAGTTGTATTGTTTATTTTATTAATCATAGTTGGAGCTTCCTGCTTCTGCTAAAAAACTATCGGAAAAGACACTCTTATATGAGTGTCTTTTCTTTATACGTTAAAACATCCCCTATCTCCGTAGGCGGGCCCTATCTTTATTACACAATACCAAAGTATACTCTCTTTTTCTCTTGAATTTTATGTAATTATACATATTAATGAAAACACAAATAATAAAAAAGCATCTGAAGTAGATGCTTTTTTATTATCAATACGTAAACGTAATCGTCACCAAAGAATATCCTTCTTTTGCATTATACGGCTCAGCTTTATAAGAAACACGGTTTGCTCCTTTTGGAAAACCGATTTCTCCAATTGCTTTTTTCACATCTTGTAAGGAACCGTCCATTGATTGCTTATAAAGAACCTCAATCTTTTCTGGCTTTGCGCTATAGCGCTGCTGCATTTTATTTTTTAATTCATTATAGTTATTCGCAACGTACTCATTTGCTAAATAATTTAGTTTTGTATCTTTTAATATTTGCTCGTATGTAGTTGTTTTAGGGCTACCCGCCGCAATTTTATTTATAATTGTATCATAATAATTTGTTGTAGCCTGCGGATAGTCCCCGCGGTTCCACCCATGATTTCTTGCAATTTGTTCATCTGATAAGTTGAAATAAGAATATGTTACTCGCCCTTGTTTATCAGGTATTGGATCATCGAATGTTGTATCAAGATGGTACCATTTGTTATCGATTTTAACTAAATTCCAAGCATGAGGCTGACCGTCTCCAGTTCCTACTACAAAATGATTCTCAATTCCAGCTTCTTTTAATAATTGATAGGTTAATAATGTGTAACCTTGACAAACGGCAGAACGATTCACGAGTGCCTCATATGCTGTATACGCTTTATAAGACGTATCGTAAGAAACATGTTGTACTACGTAATCATGAATCGCCTTCACCTTTTCATGATCATCCATTCCTACTTGAATAATAGAAGAAACGATCGCTTTCGCTTGTTTCATCACATACTCTGTTTGTTCTTTCGTTTCACGATATGTAATATTTAGCGTAAACGTATAATTTCCTGGCGATCCAGATAGTGAGTATGAAATATTCGATCTATTATAATTTGTATACTCATTTTTATTTGCGACTTCTTTATATGCGTTAAAAAGTGTATTCATCACTTCTTCTTTATTACTATTTGTCGTGTAATATGGAAGTGTAATATTCGTTTCGTACGTATTAATACGCTTTTGTACTTCATTTTTGAATGCTGTTAATAGTGCAGCATCTGCTGTATTTTGCGCATTAGTATTTTTATATTGCAAAGTTTTATATAAAAACTGTGCAT
>NZ_BOQD01000285.1 GCF_018332515.1 Bacillus hominis
GCCACATCGCTGCTACATAATACAAACTATCTCCTATGTTTGGAAAAATTCTCCCTAAAAATAATAAGAGGAAATTCCGGTTTTTTAATACGTCCACTTTATCTACTCCTTTATAATAAATTTATTCGGTAAAATAAATTTAACCGTTTGTGTAAAAAAAATCGTATTACGATTTTTCTTCTTTTTTCACAAAGCGCTGCATTGCTCGTTCGTCGATTTGTAGTGCAGTAGTAGAAATGTAATAAGATTTCCTATTTGGATCTTTATCCCCGTCTTTTGCGATTTCATTTAATTCAGACATCAATTCATGAAACTTTTTCACCCAAACTTGAAATTGTTCTGGCGTAGCATCAAACTCCCAGCAAGATGAAACGTAATTCCATTCAGCTGGGTCTTCACTTACTTTTCGTAATATAAAAGCTTCTTCCGGTGCAGCGAGAATATGGCTTTTCGTCATTTCCGTCATTTGTAAAAAGATTTGGCGACCGGATTCGCTTAATATTTCTAAATGAGGTAATAGTTCTGCGGCAGGGGTAAAGCCTTTAGCGACAGATTGATAAAACTTTTGAATGATGCCATTCTTTTCTTCCGTATATACAATTTCTATAAGGCCATTCTTCTCTAATTCTTTTAAATGATAATGAATTTTAGCCCTTGAAAGGCCGAATTTCTCAGATAGCAGTTGTCCTGTATAAGGACGTTCGCATAGACGCATCATCATTTCGGCACGTAGTGGATCGCTTATCGCTTTTAGTTGGCTATAAGTAGTTAGTGTTAACATGGGCTTCAACATGATCAACTCCTCAAATGAAATTACTCGGTCAAGATTATTTGACTGAATTGTATCAAGGATTCTATTTGTTTTCAATACTTTCAGAAAATTTAATCTTTAATTTTTGATCTTCTGTTCATATTCCGTTCATATTTCTTTTTTATTATAAGTGCATAGAAAGTAATAGGAAGGAGCGAGCGAAATGTTTTTAGCTCTGCGTGAATTAAAACAATCAAAATTAAGATACGGATTAATCGGACTTATTATGGTGTTATTATCATTTTTAGTCCTTGTCATTTCAGGATTAGCAAATGGATTATCATATGATAATGCTTCATCGATTCAAAATATGGAGGCAAATAAGTTCGTTTTAGCAGATGATGCGGAAAATAAATTACTTCGTTCACAAATTAAGCAAGATGATGTAGATAACGTAGTAAATCAAGTAGGCGAGAAAGAGGCCGTTCCGTTTCGTGTAAAAATTTCAACTTATGAAAAGAAAGATAGTTCAAAAAAAGTGGATGTCGCTATTTTCTCAAGTGAACGCGATTCATTTTTAGAACCGAAAATTGTAAAAGGTGAGAAATTAGGTACAGCAAACAACGAAATGGTTGCTGATGAATCAATTAAAGAAAAAGGAATCGATATTGGAGATACAATTATTGATCCTGTTTCAAAGAAAGAATTTAAAATTGTTGGATTTACGAAAGATCAAATGTTTAGCCATACACCAGTCGTTTATGTAAATGAAGACGTATGGGGCTCTATCTCTCAACCAAATCAAAAAGATTATAGTGCAATTGCGCTTAATACAGATAAAGACATTAAAAATGCACATGTTATCGACAAAAAAGAAGTATTACAAAGTATTCCAGGATTTAAAGAAGAACAAGGAACATTAACGATGATTATTGCGTTCTTACTTGTTATCGCAGCGTTACTAATTGGTGTATTCTTCTACGTAATTACATTACAAAAAACACAGCAATTGGGTGTATTAAAAGCAATCGGTACGAAAAATTCTTATTTAGCAAATAGTTTAGTCGTACAGGCGTTATTCTTATCAGTTGTGGCGATGATAATCAGCATTGTCCTTGTACAAGGGTTAGAACAAATTTTACCAGCAGGTATGCCGTTCTTATTAACAACACCGATGATTGCACAATATGCAGCAATCTTTATCGTAATTAGTATTTTAGGAACACTTATTTCGTTATATCAAGTATTAAAAGTTGATGCATTAGAAGCAATTGGAGGCGGGATGTAATGACTTCATTATTAAAATTAGACAAAGTAAGTAAAGTGTACGGAGAAGGGAATACTGAAGTAACAGCCCTTCATCCGATGTCGCTTGATTTGAAAGCTGGAGAATTTATCGGAATCGTTGGTCCTTCTGGATCAGGGAAAAGTACATTATTATCAATCGCGGGTGCTTTACTATCACCGTCAAAAGGGGATATTTACATTCGTGAACAAAATATTACGAAATTATCAGAAAAGGAAATGACAGACATTCGTTTGAAAAAAATCGGCTTCATTTTCCAATTCGCAAATCTTGTTCCATATTTAAATGTAAAAGAACAATTACTTTACATTGCAAAGCTTAAAAAAGACAACAAACAAGAGTCTGAAAAGCGTGCGGATCACTTATTAGCAGCATTTGGATTAGGAGAAAGAAAAAATCATTATCCAAATCAACTATCTGGTGGAGAAAAACAAAGGGTAGCAATCGCTCGTGCGTTCATGAACAACCCAGATTTAATATTAGCAGATGAACCAACGGCAAGCTTAGACTCAAAACGCGCACGTGAAGTCGTGGAAATGATGAAACGTGAAGTGAAAGAAAGCCAAAAAGCAGCAATTATGATTACACATGATGAAAGAATGCTTGATGTATGTGATCGTATATTGACGCTTCGAGATGGGAAATTGGTATGATAAAAAGGAACTCTTACGGTTGTAAGAGTTCCTTTTTTATTTACATTAAAGAGTGTTTATTTATTTTGTCATACATTAACAAGAGGAAGAGGGTGGTATACTTTGTGGAAAACGGAATAGATTTTCGGGATCATATTTTGCTTTTATTTTCCGAAGTTTAGCAAAGTTTGATCCGTAATATTCTTGTCCGAAATTTTCGATGTTTTGATCTGGAACATTAACATAAGAACCAGTTACATAAGGTTTTATTAGTTGGCGTACTCTTTCAACTGATGCTAGATTTGCAGCTTCTTCGGATTTGTCTTTCCAGCTAGCAGTCCATTCCGTATAAAATAATGGGCTACGCCAAAAGAAAGCTGTTTTACTACTCGGTACTTTACTTATAGCACCTCCCCAATTAATAAAAAAGAAATTAGCTTCTGTTCCAGTAGCTTCTTCTAAAAATTGTTTCATAATTGAAATAGGTTCTTCCGGCCAAAGGTTAAGTGCCCAAGCCGAAGAAAACTTAACGCTTTGATCAGATCGACCAGGGATTGGTTCATCAGGATCTAAGAAATCTATAGCGGCTGGGTAGGGTAATTCTTCTATAACAATTTGTGTTGGAGTTCCAGCACTTGTTAAAGGTTCTAGTAAGTTTATAAGCTCGTTTTTTGAACCTAAAAAAATACCTTCTGCATGACAAAGTCCATTTATTTTGCTGTAAATTTCAAGTAGGCATCCTAATCGTGAGTCTACAAAAGGAGCCCATTCTTGCCAGACTTTGAAAACAGTTTCTAACTGATCCCATGGCCAAATGATATTGAAGACTGTGGCAGTATTAGGGGCACGGTGAAGCTTCAATGTATATTCAGTATTGTATCCGAAATTTCCGCCACCACCACCTCTAGAAGCCCATAATAAATCTTTATTGCAACATGGATCTGCTTGAATGATTCGACCTGTCGCATCTACTGTTTCTAAAGCAATAAGGTTATCACTTATTAGACCGATTGTTCGTGAGACTACTCCAAATCCACCACCCATTGTAATGCCACCAATTCCAACTGTTGGACTATCTCCAAACGGTGACATAAAACCTTCTCTAGCTAGTCCTTTTACAAGTGGACCGACGTGAATTCCAGTCTGAACGGTTGCTATACCATTCTTTTTATCTAAACTAACTTTGTTCATATCACTTACATCGATAACAATGCCGCCATTTACTACAGAAAGATTTTTATCTAGCGCATGCCGACCGCTTCTGACACGTAAGGGAACATGATTTTCGCGAGCCCATTTAATGGCGTTACTGACATCATATGAATTTTGTGCAAAAACAAAGACGAGGGGGAAGACATCAACGTAAGGATTCCAATTCTTAATAGCTTCTAAATAGCCTGGGTCTCCTTTATAAATTACCCGTCCTGTGAGTTTTGTTGAACCCATGTATTTCACTCCTTATAAATATTTATAGATGTCGTTCTAATGTAGCAATGGAACATGGTCATGTAGTAATTAGAAGAATAAAGACTTTATGAGAGGGAGGATGAAAATATCCTGTAGGCACTAGTAGAGGTTGAATGTGTGGCAGTCTAGCTGATTTGGAAAATGTTATTGCTACACAAGTTCTATTAGTAGTGTATGAATTGAGAGTGAACATTGTTAAAGAATTGTACATTTCCCTATCAGCATGACTTAGGGGAATTACAGTATGAGTGAAAGTTTCTAGTTTTGTTAAAGCATAAGGAAATAATATAAGTTTGAAATTGGATAAAAATAATTGATATATATTTGCTTTCAGGGGATTATCATAATGCAAAGGTTTGCTTTTACAACAAATGATATGCGGAGAGAGAGAATCTAAATTTAGAGGAATAGCTAGTTCATAAACTTATCTATATTTAGTCTCTTCTTTAAGAAGCTGATGCAATGGTCTTAAAGAAGAGACAGTAGATTATATAATATAAATTATAATTGCTTTATAAAAACTTTTTTAATTTTATTACGCGTAAGTAATAGAACGCCGCCTAAGACAGATAACATTCCTAAAGCCATATTACTTGATTGCTCACTACCAGCGTTAGGAAGTTCTCTAGCATTGTTTTTCGCTGGAACATTAGTACTGTTATTATTCGCTGTCGTTTGTTTAGGTTGTGATACTTCATTAATCTTGTTATCTACATTTTGCTGCGTTGTATGTAACTCAGCTAATTTATCATCAATTTTTTTCTCAGTATGTTTAAAATCATTTATTTTAATATCTAAGTCTTGTTTTTTCTGTGTTAAATCGTCTGAAACAGTTTGTTTCGCTTGTTTGATTTCGTTCAATTTATTTTCTAAGGTCTGTCTAGCTTCTTGTAACTCAGCTAGTTTATTTTTCACATCTTGTTTAGCTAGTTCTAAGTTAGATGAAAGACTATCTAAATTCCCTTTAATTTTCTTCAGTTCTTCTAACGTGTTACCAGTACTCGGCTTGTTTTCTTTAATTTCAGCAAGTTTATCCTCAGCAGTTTGTTTCGCTATCTTTAACTCAGCTAATGTTTCATCTACATGTTTTTTTACCTGCTTAAGTTCATTCACTTTTTGATCGATGTTCTCTTTATGCTGCTTAAGTTCATTCACTTTTTCATCGACAGTTTGTTTATGTTCTTTAACTTCATTAACTTTTGTATCGATAGTTTGCTTATGTTCTTTAATTTCAGCAACTTTGTCATCTACTTGCTTTTTATGCTCTTTAATTTCAGCGATTTTCTCATCAGCAACTTGTTTGTCTTGCTGAAGTTTTGCATCTAACTCTTGTTTATGTTGTTTAATTTCACCGATTTTTTCATCAGCAACTTGTTTATGTTGATGTAGTTCATTCGCTTTTTCATCGACAGTTTGCTTAACTTGGTTAAGTTCATTTAACGTTTGATCCACATTTTCTTTGTGCTGCTGCAATTTCGCATCTAACTCTTGTTTATGTTGCTTAATTTCAGCTAATCGATCTCCAGTACTTTGCTGGGGAGTAGCATCATTTACTTCTGCATGAGTAGGGGTAGACCCCGCAATCATTGCTAAAGCTAGTGTAGACGCAGCGATTGTTTGTTTTGTTTTCATATTTTTGTACCTCTTTCCTATGAATAAACTCTATTGTGTAAAATTGAGCATATAAAAATAAATTATTATATCATTATATACCATGTGTGATGCCCAGAGGAAGTATTTGCATAATAATCTGTGATTATGTAATTTTAAAAATCTATTAGTTACTTTATAGAGTAGGGGAGTTGATCAGTTTTGTTTGAACGCTAATCTTGCAAAAAATGCGAAGGAGTGTGTTGTGATGTTGTCTTAACTCGAATGAACTAAAAAATATTCTGTTTAGAACGGAGGCAGCAATACTATGATTATTGAAATAGATATATCTAGAAGGAAATTTAATTTCGTTTATTCCTTTCGAGGTGAAGCATAAAGAACAATTATTTGAAGCTTTAAAAAAGCCCTGAAGTATGGAAAGGTTCCTAGTGAAAAGGAGATATCTAGGGCAAATATCAATGATAGCTGTTAATAATAAAAAAGGCGGGAAACATATACCTTTTATTGCTAAGCGTAGCCTTTTATAATCTACGTTAAAGTAATTGGAAAATTCATGGGAAAGTGTTATGGTTTATTTGGGAGCTGCACATTATTTATGTTCAGTAAAAAAAGGGGGATTAAAGTGGGTGCTAAAATTTTTAACGGCAGACATATAGCCAATAGCAAGGATAAAGAATTTGTTGTTTTTATTATTGGTATGCGTATTAATAACCTATTAAAGTTTTGGAAGTGGATACCAGTTTTTAACGCTATGGGACCTATGATTAAAGAATTGTATCAAAACCCACAATGGGGTTTCTTACATACAGAATTCTTATTTAGTTGGAGAAAAGTAATTTTAATTCAATACTGGAAGGGATTCGACGAATTAGTAAACTATGCTCACGGAGAAAACCATTCATATGCTTGGAAATCATACAATAATAAGATTAAAGATAATGGGAGTGTCGGTGTTTTTCACGAAACCTATCAAATAGAAAAAGGTGCTTCTGAAGCAATCTATGTTAATATGCCAAAAACAGGTTTATCTAGAGCTACCGAACACATACCAGTATCTCAAGATACTAATACTGCTAAAAAAAGAATGAATGAATAATTTTCAATATTCAATATTCAAACTGATGAAAATCCTCTATTGATATGAAAAATGAAGTAGGAGAAAGGCATCTTAGAGTGTTTTTTCTTTATTTTCAAAAG
>NZ_BOQD01000286.1 GCF_018332515.1 Bacillus hominis
TTTATAAATTGTGTTGTTTGGAGAAAATCGGCTGAAAATGTAACAGAATATTGTATGAAGGGCTCACTTGTTGGGATTACCGGGCGTATTCATACGAGTAATTACGATGATGAACAAGGAAAGAGAGTATTTAGAACTGAAGTTGTGATTGAGAGTATTACATTTTTGGAGAGAAGAAGGGAGGGAGCATCGCAATAATAGTAGACTTTTAACTATAGTTATGGAACGATTAGGTGAAAATAGAAATG
>NZ_BOQD01000287.1 GCF_018332515.1 Bacillus hominis
ATATAGAGGGCCCCCTAATAATTTCACTTAAAAATCGGTAATTAATGAAACCAAGAATAATCATCTGATACACGATTACTAGTTAATATACCCAAAAGATATGATTACTAGAGATAATCTTTGATACTGACAAGTGAGGTGACGTCGATGAGAGGGATATTAATAAAAATCGGAGTATTTATTTTGGTTTTCACAGTAGGGCTATATCTTACAAAATACGCATATGACCATCATACGAACCGAGCTAAAGTAAGAGACACAATTCAACAAATATCAATAGAGCACGGTATGCCACCATGGATTCCTTTATCTATTGCATTCCATGAAAGTAAGTTTGATCAAAATGCAGTCGGGGATCAGGGCACATCATTTGGACTGTTTCAGCTCCATCGAGGTGGACTAGCACCTAAAGATTTAACGAATGAAGATTTGAAAAATGCAGAAACCAATACTCGAATTGCAATATCTAATATGATAAATGCGTATAACCGTGGTTTACAGCAAAATTTAAAAGGAGCAGAGCTATTAAAACATGTTGCGAATACCTCAGGGTGGCCTGGAAATAAGGGCGTTCAATGGACGGATAAACAGACAGACTATAACGAGGGTTTAGAAAAAAGTTTTAAAATGTTTTCTAAACGACAATACGATTTTATAGAATGAAATTTCTTTTTTCTTTCTATTACTATATAACTTATGCCTAAATTCGAAAGTTCCTTTAAACAGATACATAGATTGACCTTGTACTGCTTATATTAGGGATTTAAAGAAAGAATATGTACAATTCTCCCACTACACTAGTATAGTGGCCTTTATTAACAGCAAAATTTACAATTTACAAGGAGAATATTTTATGAGTAAGAGAATAAAAGAATTAGATTCCATACGAGGGTTAGCGGCACTTACAGTGGTATTTGGACATTTTTGTTTAATGCTACCATCGTTGCCTAACTCTATTAAATTTTCCCCGCTTAGGTTTTTATGGGCGGGTGGAGAAGCTGTAATCGTTTTTTATGTACTAAGTGGTTTTGTGTTATCTATGGCACTTTATCATTCAAAAACAAATTATTGGGGATATTTAATTAAGCGATTTGTAAGAATATATATTCCTTATTATTTTTGGATAATCATTACCTTTGCTTTATTTATTTTGTTTTCACCGTATGAAGTGGCAGGACTACGGGATTGGTTCTATGATAGGTGGCAAGGGTCTATAACAAAAATAGATATTATAAACCACTTTGTGCTTCTTAATAACTTTTTTACGGAAAATTATAACCCAGTTATTTGGTCATTGGCTCAAGAAATGCGTATATCTATTGTATTTCCTTTGTTATTCCTTCTTTTTTATAAACTGAGTTGGAAGAAAACGATACTAATTGCTTTGAGCTTTTCTTTAATTAGTGTTTTCCTTAATATGTTGCATATTGGGAAAGCAGAAGGATTTTATAATGGTTATGCCGATACACTGCATTTCACATCTATGTTTATGGTTGGAATGTTACTTTTTAAGTATCAGGAAAAACTTATTTATTTATATCAAAATATGAAAAAATTTAAAAAAGGATTTCTTATTGCATTAGGGATAATTCTATATTTATATTCCATTTTAATTTATGGTTTTTCCCGTAATGACACTACTTTCTTATTAAAAGATTGGGGTGTCGTAATTGGTGTTAGTATATTTATTATCATGGCGATGAGTAACCTAAAAGTAAAAGCATTTTTAAATAAGAGTGTATTTGTATACGTAGGGGAAATTTCATATAGTATCTATTTGTGTCATTTTCCAATCATGATGGTACTATTTAAACTTTTGTATACAAAGATACCTATCTTCTTACTTCTTACTTTATGTATTACAATGACACTACTTTTTTCTATAATATCGTATCATTTAATTGAAAAGAAATGTATCAACTGGGCAAAACAAAGAACAACTAATTTTCGGAAAAAAGTGTAATGCTTGAGGGAATCTTCTTTCTTTAGTAAATATACGTATATTACCGGTTCCTAAGTGTATTAGGAATCGGTCAATTATAGATTCTATATAAACATACTAAAATTGAATAAATTTTTAATTTTATATATAACTTCAAAAATCCTCTTACTAAAGAGAATCTTCGTAACGTTTATCCAAACATAGCTGAAAATACAATTAGTAAAACGCTAGTTTCCTTGTAGCCGCTTGGTCATATAAAGCTAGTTTCAAGAGTACAGGTTTAATTCTATATTAATAATTATTAGGGGTAACAATACATCGATATCTATATCTAGAATGTTATATAAAACTATTGAATATTTTATTCGTAAAAACAGAGGTGTAAAATGAACTTTATTTCCGAACTACTTGTTACCGTTGCAATTCCTACAATACAACTCACATTTTTGTTACTACTCATATTTGTTTTTAGCTACTTTGTAGTATACAAAAAGGTGTGTAAAGGTGGGGGGGAATTTACCGTACAACAAATTATATTATTTATATTAATAATAGGATATTATTCCCTTGCATTATCAGCTACTTCATTTGGTCGTCCAGATGATATAACTTTTGCAAGAACAATTGACTTTGATGTACTTAGTGTTTATAAAAAAGCATGGAATACCTTTTCATTTTCTTCTTTTTTCCATATCATTGTGAATATAGGTATGCTTTTTCCGTTAGGAATTTTATTACCTTTAGTTAGTAATGTTTTTCAAAAAACAAAATGGATGTTAATCAGCTCAATTATAGCAAGTTTATTGATTGAAATCCTTGAATTTACAATGCAACGTGGAAGTATGGAACTAGCCGATTTACTTCATAATACTTTAGGAATGATGCTAGGATATTCTATGGTAAATATAGTTCTTATATTGTTGAAGAAAAAAGAAATGGATATACAAATGATCAAATATTTATTTCTTCCGATTACAGTAAGTTTTGTTGCACTTGGAATAATGATTTCGTATCAAATGAAGGAATTTGGGAATACGCCTTTAGATCCCATTACAAAAATAGACATGACTGATGTCACTATAAAAACATCAATAGAGTTAAAAGACGAAGGAAAAAAAATGCCTGTTTACAAAGAGGAAATTCCAAACATGTCTGATGACAATGAGCCAGTTACAAAAAAATTACATATTCGAGATGTTGAAATTCTGTCTCCGAAAGAAGCATTTCAAAGACTAAAACAAGGAGACTTTGATCCTATAATATCTTTCAAAGCAGGTGATACATTAGTCATTACAGATTATAATATAGATTACTACGCTGATACAAAAGGCTATTCTCAACCTATATATGTTTTTCAAGTACGAATAAATGATAATGACAAAAATAGTTGGTCTCAGCCTATTTCCGCGAGAAAATAACGTGGATTTTCTTATTCTGTTCATTTGAATAATTTAATTTAGTTGTACTTAATTATTTGAAAAATCCCCTGTGGAATTTAATTGAAATTAAAAACATTTAGAAAGAACAATTATGCAGTGAGCTATTGTATAGTGTAGATATGAATATTAAAAAAGGGGGACTATATATGTGGAAGAGATTTGTAGCGATTGGTGATAGTTTTACAGAGGGGATAGGGGATGAAGTTGAGGGAATAGCATTAAAAAGCTGGGTAGATCATTTTGTTCAACTGTGTGTAAACGATATAGAATATGCTAATTTTGCAAAGCGTGGGTTAGTAACTGAAGAAATTCGCTCGCAGCAATTGGAAAAAGCATTAACTTTTAATCCAGATTTGGTTAGTTTGATCGCAGGTGCAAACGATGTTTTAAAAGGACGTTGGAATCATCATGCATATAAGAACGATATGGAATTTATGATAGATACATTAAGTAAAACAGGTGCCGATATTATTATAGCAAACCTTCCAGATTTTACAGTTAGGCTTCCTTTTTCTTCTGAAAAAAAACAAGTGTTAAAAGAACAATTATTAGAGGCAAATGAAGTTATAAGTTCACTGAGTAGAGAGTATAAGATTCATCATGTTGACTTTTGGAGTCATCCTTTAGTTAATGACAATACGCTTTGGTCTGCGGATTTAATTCATCCAAATTCAAAAGGGTATGTAAAAGTTGCTGAATTGATTTTTAGTAGTTTGCCTGTACATGACTCTTCTAAATAAGTTATAGAATGAATTATGATGATACCGTCAGAAACCCCTGTCGCATACAGCGCAGAGGTTTTTGATGAGAAAAAGAAGGATATAGGGGTCTATAAATTATACTTTAAGTAATTCTTTTTATTGTTTATTTTTTTGTTATTCTC
>NZ_BOQD01000288.1 GCF_018332515.1 Bacillus hominis
TTGTTCGATTTTTTCACGTAGTTTTCGAATGTGGACCATAACAGTATTATCATCGCCATTATAGGCAGGCGCTCCCCAAACTTTTTCGTATATTTCTTCCTTCGAAAATACGTAGTTCGGATTCTCACAAAAGAAGAGTAATAGTTGAAAGAGCTGAGCGGAGCATTCGACAACATTACCATCTACTGTTAGTTCCGCAGAATGTTGATCGATTTCAAACCTTCCAAATGAAATGGAGTGTGTTTTTTGTTCTTGTATGCTTTGTTTCATATGTCTTCGGAGTTGAGCTTTCATACGAGCTACTACTTCTAGCGGATTAAATGGCTTCGTAATGTAATCATCCGCACCGTATGAAAATCCGGATACTTTATCTAAATCAGACGCTTTCGCTGTTAGGAAGAAGATAGGACAATCTGTCTTTTGGCGAATGATAGGACAAATATCGAAGCCGGACTGTCCAGGAAGCATCACATCTAAAATAATTAAAGCATATTCGTTTTGTTCAATGAGAGATAAAGCGATTTCAGCAGAAGTTGCGGTTGTAATATGAGAAAACCCTTCTTTTTCAAGAATGGTAGTTAGTAATTGTAAAATTGCTGATTCATCATCAACGAGTAGAATGTTTGCATGATACATATGAATCCCTCCTAATTTCCTCGAATATCATATCATCTTTTTGTAACTTATGGAATTTTTAAGGAAATTTTAAGGTTTTCTTTCACAAAAAATTAAGATTCAAATGATATGATAAAAGTAACATGGGGAGGAGATGAGTGTGAATCCGTTTCAAACGATGCGAGCTAGATATTTTTTAATTGTATTTGCACTATTAATTTTGATAGCACGAAGTAGTAATGAATTGCTAGAAAATACATTTCATATACAAAATTCTTCTTTTATAAATATTCTTATATTTTATATCCTTCCAATAATATGGCTCTTTTATGGATATAGAAAGCATCGAGTTTCATTTTCATTATTTATTAATAGAAACGAAACATTTAACCTAGTGCAAGTTTTTTATATCGCGATTATGCTATGTATTTTTAGTTACGGCTATCTTATTTTATACATGTACAGCTTTGCGTGGATTACACCAGATTTCATTATGAATGCCTTGCATGAACCGATTATAGATAGTACTGGGGGATATGTATATCAATTTATTATGGTTGTATTTATCGCGCCTATTGTCGGAGAGTTTGTTTTTCGAGGATTTTTACTACAGCGTTTTGCAGTAAAATGGGGTACTAGTATAGCGATGATCGTTGTAGCGCTTTTATTTGCTTGCTTACATGTTGATTTCCTTGGCGCAATCGTGTTTAGCATCGTACTATCAATCGTATATATTCGTACGAAAAGCTTACTCATGCCAATTGCTATTCATATGTTGAACAATGCGTTTGTGCTTAGTTCTTCTTTTCTAATAAGTAGAGAAAAGATAATGAGTTTTGCTGATTTTTCGAACTATACGACATTCTTTCCGGGATTAATTATTTTTATGGCAGGGTTAAACTTAGTACTCATCTTTTTATTTATGAATCGCAAATATTGGAGTAAAGAAGTGCCTGTTATATATGCGGAGAAGGAAAAGAGCTTTTCGAGCATAGTGGGAGATAAGTAAGGTAGGGAAGACGTTTGAGAAAATATTGAAGGAAATGATAGATTCCGCCTCTATTAGATATAAGTACTTTTCCATCAATAATGATACAGGAAATACTATTTTTCTTTTTATCGTGTTAGGGACATGAATAATAGTCAGCTTTATTGTAGAAGAAATGATGAAGTGCATCTTCAGACAGTATGTAAAAATGAAGAGAATTATGTTAGGGTTCATAAAATGATTGAGAAAGTAATAGGGCTTTTATTTTACGAAAACTAAATCATCATTAATTCGAAATTTGAAAGGGATGTATAAAATTATATGAATGAAACAATATCGTCAAATAAGTTTTTTTATTTGATTGTACTGAGTTTAGTATTGATTACGACAGTAAATGTTGTTCTTCGCTGGGAGGAAGCTTACTTTTTTATGTATTTAGCGCTCCATTTATTAGGGATTTTATGCATAACGGGCGGAGTAGTTGCTGAGAAAAAGCATGAAGAAAGTATTAATTATATGTGTGTGATGGGTCTTATTTTACTTTTAACTGTACAAGGTATTATGAAATATAGTTCTTTTTCTTTGCAAGATTTTAGTTTATTAATAGATGTGCTTCCTTAAGGAATAGAATGATATGTAAAAGTGGCTTGTTTGTAAGTACATTTCTTATACTAGATTATGAGCCGAAGAAAATATTTGAAAATAGGTGAAACTCTTCTTGTAATAGAAGAGTTTTTTTATGTAAATTGAACGAGCTAGAACAATTCTCACGATTAGCTTGTTCTAATTTTGAAAGTACGAACTTACAATAATAATAGACAGGCAGCATAGAGGAGGGAATAGCGTGAGGAAAGTTATTGGGTGGTCGCTTTTTTTGTACGTTGGGTTTGCATTATTTATATATTGGTATTTATTTGGATGGAGTCATGAACTCATTCCGGACATGTATAAAGGAACGAGGGCAGATCCAGAAACCTTTATGAATGCGAGAGAGCTTACGCTAAGCCAAGATTATTCGCGCGTGAAAAATTTACTGTTCTTTTTAGCGACGCCTCTTGAATGGATTATTTTATTGTTTGTACTCGTGCTCGGTATTTCAAAAAAGTTTGAGAAATGGTCGAAGGAAACGACCAAAATAAATGTCTTACAAGTTGCGATTTATTTCTTTTATTTATCATTACTGACAACAGTTCTTGCATTACCGATGCAATGGATCGGGCGTAAAGTGTCTGTTGATTACGGTATTTCCACGCAAAGTGCACAAAGCTGGATAAAAGATCATGTTATTGATTTTTGGGTGAATTATGCGACTATGTTACTCATTGTTACTGTTCTTTTATGGCTCATTCGTAAATTTCCAAAGCGATGGTGGCTAGCAGGATGGGCGCTCTCTGTACCATTTACGATTTTCTTAACGTTCGTACAGCCTGTTATTATTGATCCACTTTATAACGACTTCTCGACGCTGAAAAATAAAGAGTTAGAAACGAAAATTTTAGCGATGGCAGACAAAGCTGACATTCCTGCTAAACACGTATATGAAGTAAATATGTCGGAAAAAACAAATTCGTTAAATGCGTACGTAACGGGAATTGGCCTTAACTCTCGCATTGTAATGTGGGATACGACGCTTAAGCAATTAAAAGATAAAGAGATTTTATTTATAATGGCTCATGAAATGGGACATTACGTAATGAAACATATTTATTGGGGCGTTGCGAGCTATGTCTTGATATCGTTTATAGGTATGTATTTAATTAGTCGTATTATAAATATGTGTATTCGAAAATGGGGAGATACGCTGCAAATTCAAAAATTAGCATGTTTCTCAATTTTACCTTTATTTTTCTTAATTTCCTCGTTATTATCTTTTGCATCACAACCAGCAACAAACTACGTTTCTCGTATAGAAGAACGAGCGGCAGATCAATATGCTTTAGACATGACGAAAGATGGAGAGTCAGGTGTGAAAACTTTTCAATACTTATCAAAAACAAGTTTAAGCCAAGTAAATCCGCCTGCGTTAGTGAAATTTTTCTTATACACACATCCGCCAATTTTTGAAAGAATTCATACGTTTGAACAATATGAAAAACAGAAGAAGCAGTAGTGTACTGCTTCTTTTTATTATGGAGTATTCGAGTTTTGGAAAATTATAGTGTAT
>NZ_BOQD01000289.1 GCF_018332515.1 Bacillus hominis
GCAATCACATCACGAAAAACCCAACGGAAAATAAACCCCAAACTAAATATGAACAAACACATGACACCAAAATAGTTTAATGCTTTGTGTACACCTTTCATTTCCATCCCTCCACCAACTATATTTTACCATTTCGAACTCCGCTTAGCGTACGAAATCCGCGAAATGTTGGTGCCACCCTTCTTACAATTCTAAACCACCTAAACATTACATATGATGATGACTATAAATACCTATATTTTTATAAAATTAAAGTTTTTTTTGGGGATGAAAGATGTGGCAAAATGAACAAGGGGATTACGGTGGTTATCCTTATTATCAACGTAATTGTTCCAACCCAGCTTGTTTGAATCCCTATTGTCAGTGTGGAGAAAATTGTAGATGTGACCATAACCATCAATGTCATGTGGAAGGGAAATATAATTGGGACATGAAATGAACCATATGAACACTGTGGGTATATCGTGGCTCTTCGCCATTGTTATCTTATTTATTTGTGCACTGCTCATTTTCCATATAATTTTTACACTCTGGAATTTTCTTTATTTTCAAAAGGACCTGCTCAATTCATGCGTAAAATCATAAAGTAATGGGAACCCGTTAAAATACATGAGTGACCTTGAATTTCCCCTCTTACTCAAAGGAGAGATTTATATGGGATTTGGTGGTAGCTGTGGCGGCGGCTTTGCTGGAGGATTTGCTTTATTAGTTGTATTATTTATTTTATTAATCATTGTTGGAGCTAGCTGCTTCTGCTAAAAAAACTATTAGAAAAAACACTCTTACTTGAGTGTTTTTTCTTTATGGGGTAGGTAATACCACATTGCTATCAAGCTAAGAAAAGCAAATACCCCAAAACGAAAAAATTGACATCTCCAGGAAAAAATGTACATTTTTTTGTTTTGGAGCGTTATAAAGCTCTTAATTTGATGGATATGTATGGTGAACCCTTCAAACACAATTATAGCTTAACTTAGTGTTATTAGAGTGATCAGAAAGTTTCTTCAGATCCTCTAAAGGGGCTTTTGTAGTTTTCACAATACATTGGCTTTATGTTAACAAAAGGTACTTTCATTTACAGAAGACACCTATATACAAATATTTCTCATCAAAAGAAGAGATTATCTATTACATCGTCAAAGTTTATGCTGAATATGATACTCTTTTTTGGGGAATAAAACGAGCGAAAGTCCTCCAATTAACAACATCACAATTAATGAAATAATTCCAATCCAATGGAAATGCTCCCAAAAATAACCGCTAAATAATCCGATAAAACTTGAACCTAAATAATAGAATAATAAATACAATGCTGCCGCCTGCGCTTTATTTACTTCTGCATATTTTTCAATTGAAGCACTAGCAATAGAGTGACTTCCAAAAAAGCCAAATGTAAAAATAGATAACCCAATTATTTTTATAATAAGATTAGGCGCAAGTGTTACTATCGCTCCTATCATCATAATCGTAATAGAAACCATAAGTGTAAAGCTTCTCCCGTGCAGATCTGCTTGCTTGCCCATAAATACAGAACTAAATGTTCCCATCACATATACAATAAATAAAAATCCAATGAACGTTTGACTTAATGAATAGGGAGGCTCTTCTAATAAAAAACCAATATAATTGTACAATGTTACAAAACTCCCCATTAATGTAAATCCTAGAAAAATAGTCGCTACTAATTGTTTGTTTTTGAAATGTACTGCATAAGCATTCCACATAGATTGAAAATTAACCGTTTGTTTCTTAGAATTCAGAGGATTTGGTAATGTACGCCAAAATAGGATACTACAAATGACTGTAATAATACCAAGCAATCCTAATGCAATTCTCCATGATGATATATCTGTTACAATTCCAATAAAAATACGACCTGTCATGCCTCCTATCGCATTTCCACAAATGTACAGCCCCATAACCTTTCCTAGTCCGCTTGGCTCAAATTCTTCCCCAATATAAGTCATTGCAATAGACGGTAGACCTGCTATACATAATCCAAGTGCTCCTCTTAACAGAACGAGCGTAGTAAAACTCGGGCTAAATGCTGTCAATACTCCGATAATAGATGTTAAAAACATCGATACTACCATAATACGTTTCCGACCAATTACATCTGAAATTGTTGCTACAATGAGCATCATTATGGCCATTATCCCTGTTGTAATAGATAATGTTATGCTCGCTGCTGGTGCGGAAACCCCAAAATCTTTTGCTAATATAGGTAGTAGTGGTTGCGTTGCATATAATGTAGCAAACGTAACAAACCCGCCAAGAAACAATGCTATGCTAGCATTTGTATATGTCTTTGTTCCTTTTTGGATATAAGTCATTGTAATCTCCCCTTTTTCTATCAAAACTGCACTCTTTATGTTACGCTTCCTTTATCTATGTGTCTAATTTATAATTCACATCATATTGATAACCAAAATGCATAATAAGGAGATGAATATATGGAATGGCATCAAATTGAAAATTTCGTTGCTGTAGCACAGCACAAACATTTCACAAATGCTGCAAAAGAACGACTAATTTCTCAACCGGCCCTTAGCCGTTCAATTTTAAAATTGGAAGAAGAACTACGTGTTCCTTTATTCATTAGAGAAGGGAAAAACGTCCGCTTAACAAGATACGGGGAGATGTTCCTAAAGCGAGCGAAACAAGCACAAAACGCATTACATACTGGATTAGCAGAAATCCAAGAGAAAATTTCTCCTGAAAGCGGAGAAATCTCAATTGCTTTTTTACATACATTAGGTACTCGTCCAATCCCTGAAATTATCGCGGATTATAAGAAGCTCTATCCAAACGTTACATTTCAAATGTATCAAGGGGCAAACATTCACCTTTTAGAAAAAGTAAAAGAAGGATTAGCAGACATATGCTTAACTTCTCCGCCGATCTTACACGAGCAAATTGAATGGACAAAGTTAAACGTAGAACCGCTGTATCTCACTGTTTCAAAAAATCATCCATTCGCTCAGAAAAAATATATATCATTTAAAGAATTAGAGAATGAAGAATTTATTTGTTTTAAGGAAGGGTACGGCCTTCGCTATATATTTGATCAAATGTGCGAAACGCTTCAAGTTTATCCAAAAATTACGTTTATGGGAGAAGAAATCGCAACAATTTTAGGCTTTGTAGCTACTGGATTAGGCATAGCTATATTACCTAAAGTAAATGAATTCGATCAATCCCATCTACATTTTCTAGAAATTACTGATTATCCATGTGAACGAACCATCGCGTTAGCTACAGCACGTAATCACTATTTATCTCCTGCTGCAAGAACATTTAAAGAATTTATTATCGAACATTTTCAAGAATATATTTCCTAATATTTCAAGGCATAAATTCTCATTTAGTTGTGTTACTACATACAAAGAACTGCTCTTTATAGTATATAAGAGCAGTTAATTTTTTTAAAATGATGCCTATCTGAAGTAGCGTCCCACATCCATCAACTTAAGAAATGCATTGTCCCCTTAGATTAATGCCTGAGCATAAGCATTGATTTCCATAATATATCGACATTCTTTTAAGGAATACAAATCCGAGCAGGAATAAATAAATTTGTCTATACCCCATTAGCTTCTCATCATTTCATCGTAAGTTGTATTTTCTCTTTAAAATCTGAATTATTAGGCCTCACCATACCCCAAAAAAGAAATAAGCGCTACAAACTAAAAAAGGATCCTGATTGGTCAGGACCCTTTCTTCTATTTTAAGGAGGTATTTTGTGCATTGCATTGATTTTATGATGATTAAAATTGCGGTCAAAATATTATCTCTCCCCCTTTACTTCTTTTTCTCAACGTCTGAACCTACTTACGTACCAAATGTGTAACCAGTAAAAATACCAATAACTATAGCAATCACTAAGATGAGTGTGATTTAAATCTAATTTTTTCATATATATTATTTCAGAAGATTTAGTTTCCACTAGATACTGAACTTATGGTGCACTTACCCTAACTGGCGTTTAAATGCTTTACCGGCGAAGAAGTAAGCGATAATCATAATGCCCACGCACCAAGCAAGTGCAATCCAAATATCGTTACCAACAGTCCCTTCATATAAGAGGGCACGAATCGCATTCACGATTGAAGTCACAGGCTGGTTCTCAGCGAACGCACGAACAATTTTTGGCATCGTTTCGGTAGGAACAAAGGCCGAACTAATAAAGGGCAGAAAAATTAGCGGGTACGAGTAGGCTGTCGCCCCTTCCATAGACTTCGCTGTCAACCCAGGAATAATAGCCAGCCATGTCAGCGCCAACGTAAACATCCCAAGTATTCCAGCTACCGCAAGCCAATCCAGAATATTAGCGTTGGAACGGAAGCCCATTAAAAGCGCCACAAGGATAACCACCACGATAGTAAGCACATTAGCAACAAGTGATGTTAATACGTGAGCCCATAATACCGACGAACGCTTGATGGGCATAGTAATGAAACGTGCCATCAGCCCACTCTTTACATCCGTAAACAACCGCACGGATGTGTAAGCAACACCGGATGCGATAGCCATCAGCAAGATTCCCGGCAATAAATAATTGACGTAGTTATTCGTTCCTGTCTTTATAGCGCCGCCAAATACGTAGACAAACAACAGCATCATCATAATCGGTGTAATCGCTACCGTAATAATCGTATCGGGACTGCGCATGATGTTGCGCATTAAACGACCTAGTAATACTCCTGTTTTACTTTGCATTTTACATCTCCTCCTTTTTACCGATGATCGCAAGGAAAATTTCTTCCAACGTCGGCTGCTTCTCGATATACTCCACTTTTGCTGGCGGGAACATCTCTTTGAGTTCAGTAAGAGTACCAGTCGTGATAATTTTTCCGCCATGCAAGATCGCAATACGGTCCGCTAGTTGTTCTGCTTCCTCCAAGTACTGGGTCGTCAATAAGATAGTTGTGCCTCCGCCAGCAAGTTCCTTGACGGTATCCCACACTTCAATCCGCGCTTCAGGGTCAAGCCCTGTCGTTGGTTCGTCGAGAAAAATGACTGCTGGCGTCCCGATCAAGCTCATAGCGATATCAAGACGGCGCTTCATCCCGCCTGAATATTGGTCTGCTCTCTGATTTCCTGCATCGGTCAAGCTGAATCTTGCAAGCAAATTGTCAGCGACTTGAGCAGGATTAGAAACTCCACGTAACTTGGCGATCATTATCAAGTTTTCTCTCCCTGTAAGCATACCGTCTAAAGCTGCGAACTGCCCTGTCAGACTGATGCTTTGACGAACATGATCCGGTTGACGCTGAACGTCAAAATCGCAAATACCTACTTCACCACCATCTTGCTTCATCAGCGTCGAAAGGATATTGACCGTTGTCGTCTTGCCAGCTCCATTTGAGCCCAGCAGTGCAAAAATTTCGCCACGCTGCACTTCAAAGTCCACCCCTTTTAAAACTTCCTTGTCTTTAAAAGATTTTTTTAACCCTTTTACAGAAATCGCTGCATTACTCATACTTTTTTCCTCCCTATAAAAATTTTTTGCGAAGATAAATTATTTACCTCTATCTATTTAGTATCACTGATATTCTGTATTACTTAGTACCGAGTTAAAAATATAACTGAATAGCTATGGTGGCAATTCATATGTGTAACCAGCTAATCAGTCGGTATTACTTATTGCATTTATTTTTTTCTCAATTTCTTCATAATACTTTCATTCAAATCTTCACGATACTTGGAGACGTAAGTTTTAGCGTTTGCCACTAGTTCGTCAGCAAAGGAAGCCACGTCATCCCCAGTAATGTCAAGCACTTGTCTTCCTTCCGCTGCACCCGCTTCGAACAAATCGATTAATTCATACTGTATGTGTAACATATCCATCCCGTTACCTGCTGAGAAATTCCACATGTAGTTTTGAATTTTCTTAAATACAAACTGGTAGTCCTCTGGCAGAGCCTCAACTCGTGCCATCATCATTTTGTACTCTTTTTTATCACCAATTAACTTTTTAAACATTTCTAACATCTTATTTTCCTCCTTTTTTATAAAGCAGAACAAGAAATTCCCAAAGTATCGGCCGGAACATTTTATCTTATGAACCTATTTTGACTTCAAGACGTTAATTTTTGATGATACAAAATCCCACTTTTTCCAAAATAATTCAAGCTCCTGGCGGCCAGCTTCATTAAGTGAATAAAATTTACGAGGTGGCCCCATATCTGACGGTTTCTTTTCAATATTCACAAGCTTTTTCTTCTCTAATCGTACGAGGATGGTATAAACCGTTCCTTCCACGACTTCGGTAAACCCAAGATCATTCAGGTGACGTGTTATCTCATATCCATAAGTTTCACGGCGACTGATGATTTCCAGTACACACCCTTCCAGCGAACCTTTCAGCATTTCAGTTAAATTTTCCATATTCTGATCCTCCTCTACCCCCTATTCTGTCTGACTTATATTCAGTATCACAGAGTACTAAGGCGAATTTTTTACTGAATAGCTTTTGAGAAACCACACTATTCAGTATTACTTATTACAACTACATTGTATGACTAAGTAGATGGAATGTCAACTCGATTTTTAAATTTTTTCTTAAATCCGCTTTTTCCTATTGTTTACTGAATATATTTTAAGAAACCACGCTATTCAGTATTACTTATTACAACTACATTGTATGACTAAGTAGAGGTGAATGTCAACTGGACTTTTAAATTTTTAAAAAAATCCACTATTACCTATTGGATACTGCCTATTTTCTTTTTAAAAAATCTCACCACATACCTATCCAGCTAAGAAAAGGAAATACCCCAAAACAAAAATTCTACATTTTTGTTTTGGGGCGCTATAATATTCCGAAGTTAATGAATGTGGCTAGCTCTCCTTATTAAGAAGACGGATCATTTTTTTCTTCTTCTACTAATGCACCTGTGCATCTAATACATAAGTGTGCGAATACATACAAATTCTTTATAAAGTGAAACTTTAATCAGTGGGGGATTTTGTTCATCCCCCACTGATTATTAGTTGAACCACTCGGGCTGCCCGGCAAATAGCGGGATAAAGCCAACTCTACATATAGGACATCCTTTTTGTTACGATAACATCATATTCATATCTTCTGCTGCAGTTGTAATCAGTTTTAAACCAAATGTTTCTTGTAATACATCAAGCACACCAGGTGAAATAAATTCAGGGGCCTTTGGACCAATGCGAATATCTTGAATCCCAAGACTAAATAGACCAAGTAAAATGGCAACGGCTTTTTGTTCAAACCATGATAGGACAATACTAACCGGCAATTCATTTACTTCACATTGAAAAGCATCTGCTAAAGCGGCCGCTATTTTCACTGTAGAAATTGAATTATTACATTGGCCTAAGTCAATGTAACGCGGAATCTCCGTACCAGGTACAACACCATAATTCACATCATTAAAGCGGAATTTCCCACAAGAGGTTGTTAAAATAACCGTTTCTGGCGGAAGTGACGTTGCTAATTCACGATAGTATTCCCCGCCTTTTCCTGGTGCATCACAACCTGCGATGACAAAGAAACGCTTTATTTTCCCTTCCTTTACTGCCTCAATAATTTCTGGGGCTAATGATAATACTGTATTATGATGAAATCCTGTTACTAATTGTTCATCCGACTCCATATGTACTTCGGGAAGTTCTAGCGCTTTTTGAATCAGTGGTGCAAAATCATCATTTTCAATTTTCCGTACACCTTCTAGACCGGCAATATCATATGAAAAGAAGCGATCAGAGTATGATCCTTTAATTGGCATAACACAGTTCGTTGTAGCTAATATGGCACCAGTAAATTTTTCAAATAGACGTCGTTGATCATACCATGCCTTACCTATGTTTCCTTTTAAATGTTTATATTTTTTCAGCCTTGGATAACCATGTGCTGGTAGCATTTCAGAGTGCGTGTAAATATTAATTTCTTTTCCTTCTGTTTGCTTTAATAATTCCTCTAATGCAAATAGATTATGACCAGTAACTACAATTGCCTTACCTTCTACATGATTTTGTGTAATTTGAACAGGCTCTGGAACACCAAAGTGATTCGTATGTGCCTCATCCAACAACTCCATCACTCGTAAAGCTGATTTCCCTACCTTCATAGCCATATCAATATGTTCTTGTTCATTAAAGTTAGAATTTGTTAATGTCATATATAATGCTTCTTGCGTTGTAGCATCTACAAATGCATCTGTATACCCTAGCTGAGCGGCATGTGTACGATAAGCAGCAATTCCTTTTAATCCAAATACAATCGTATCTTGTAAACTTGCAATGGTTTCATTCTTACCGCAAACACCCATCACTTTACATCCGCCTGTTGGCGTTTGTTCACATTGATAACAAAACATATCATCCCACCCTCTCCCAATCATTCCTTACAAACTAAGCATAATACCCATTGAGAAAAAGGGGTGTGATATCAATCACAATAATATATAAAAGTTTGTGACAGTTCATCTTGTTGACATAATTTTTTTATTGACACTATAAAATTCATACATAAGCATGTACACTTCTGTTGATGCTTCCAAAAAACTAAATAATTACTTTAAAGAACGTCTAGCAATATATAAATAAAAATGAATCTCACCAGAAGTAGGCGTAAGCATGCCCGTTATCATTTTCAAAGTGGTCGCTTTCCCTGCCCCATTAGGACCTATCAATCCATAAATTGAATGTTTCGGTACAGAAAGCGAAATATTTTGTACCACACTTTGCTTTCGAAATGTTTTGCAAAGATTTTTTGTTTCTAACATAATCTCATTCATTCTAAACTTCCTCCTCGTATATTGTGAGTCTAGAATAAACGACAATTATAAGGGTTCTATAAGGAAAATGAAAAAACATAGGGACAAAGAAAAAGCGCTTTTCTCACGTGATTTTAATCTATTTCTCATATGTTCTTCGTTTTCTATTGCTAAAATATATAAAGCACCTACACTTTTTGAATGTAACTCCTCTCGCAAAGGTTGAAGGTAAGATTCGTAAATTCACTCCTAATATAAAAACATTAACGAGAGGTAATCTGTATGCATTAACAGTAGACCAAGTGACCTTTTCTTCACTTTCAACGAGGATTGATTTGACCTTTGATTATCCAAAAGAAATGGGAGCTAATGACAGTTGACCAACGTTTGACTATACTGTGACTGATGATAAGGGAAAAATCTACGAAGGAGGCAGCTTGCAAGTTGGTAGCACGGGACTTTTCAGACACCATATTGTTTTAGCTCTGCCACCAATGGATAATCCTCCAAAATCTTTAACAATTGAACCTACGTATCTTAGTGGTCAAAATGATACATTAAAAAATGGAGGTGCTGAAGATTTGAAAATGACTGTGTTGCTACAATAATTGAAGGATTTTGCTAGGTTTCTATGTCTATTGACTGCTAATAAGTGACGTTATGTTAACTTGACTTGTGTGGAAAAAACATCGCAGACTTCCTTAATGATAAACTTGGATTTGGATGGGTATCCTTATTTAAAGAGAGAGAGAAATAAAATTAAGTTGTGGGAAACCACTTTAAAGAAAGGAAATTATATATGCAAGAAAACCAAAATAAAATGAAAATTTTACTTAACAAAGTTCCACAAGTGACGATTTTCTTTTGGATTATCAAAGTTTTGTGTACAACTGTTGGTGAAACATTTGCTGATTTCATCAATTTCAACATTGGACTTGGTTTAACTCTTACTACCATTATTATGGGAGTTGCATTTTTTATTGCATTGTTTTTTCAATTTAAAGCAAACAAATATGTTCCAGCCATTTACTGGGTAACGGTTGTTCTTATAAGCGTATTTGGTACACTGGTAACGGATAATTTGACAGATAATATGGGCATACCACTTGAGGTTAGTACAGCTGTTTTCTCGGTGCTACTAGGACTGACTTTTCTATTTTGGTATCTTAGTGAAAAAACACTATCGATCCACTCGATTTTTACTAGAAAAAGAGAAGTTTTCTACTGGCTTACGATCCTTTTCACCTTTGCACTTGGAACAGCGGTCGGCGATTTATTTTCCGAACAACTTGGTTTTGGTTATCTTAACACAGGAATAGGCGTTGTTATTATTATTGCTCTTGTGTTCTTAGCTTATAAATTTTTGAAACTTGACGGAGTATTAGCTTTCTGGATTGCGTATATTTTAACTCGTCCGCTTGGAGCGTCACTTGGAGATTACCTATCTCAACCAAAAGTAAATGGCGGATTAGGACTCGGGACAACCGTTACGAGTGTGATTTTTCTGATTGCTATTTTAGCGATCATCGTTTTCCTTGCCGTTTCAAAAATTGATACAAATGCTAAAAGTGATATAGCGGAAACAAACCAAAGTAATGCAAATAAGAAACATGTGCTAACACAAACGATTGTTGTACTCGTAATTTTCTTAGTTGGTGGTATAGGTGGTTATAACTGGCGCAGTAATAATATTGCATCACAAGGTGCTGCAGAGCAAGCTACATTAGCAGGGCAATTAAACGATTTTGTTAAAATTGAAAATGATATGCTAAACGCTGTAAATAAAAACGACTTTGCTTCAGCTAAAAAAGGCGCTGATAATTTGGAACATCAGTGGGATACACAAGAACCTAAGCTTCGAAAAATTGATAGCACTACATGGACAAAAATTGATGGAACAATTGACTCTGTGCTAGCAGCGGTTCGTTCTTCAAAACCTGATGTTAATCAAAGCAAAACAGCACTTACTAATTCACTTAGTGTCTTAAAAGGGGCAAATAAATCAACATCAAAATCTGGTGCCTCACAAACTACATTATCTGGACAGTTAAACGATTTTGCAAAAATCGAAAATGATATACTAAACGCTGTAAACAAAAATGACTTTGCTTCAGCTAAAAAAGGGGCAAATGAATTAGAACATCAATGGGACACACAGGAACCTAAGCTTCGAAAAATTGATGGCGCTGCATGGACGAAAATTGATGGAACAATTGATGTTGTATTAGCAGCAGTTCGTTCATCGAATCCTGATGTAAACAAGTGTAAAACAGCACTTAACAATTCACTTAGTACCATAAACGCAGCAAATAAATAATAATCTTAGGAATCGCCAATCGCGGTTCCTTTTTAGGGGCAGTGACAGGGTTCGTGCTACAGACCGCAAAGTAAAGTAGCAAAGAATACGCTAAAGTTGTGGTAAAAGTATTCGCTCTTGTTTAATAGATTTACAACGATGACTTTGTATATATACCGGCCTCAGTTGAGCGGGTTTTGTTTTAAATACGACTGTTTCGAATTCTTTTCTATATATCTTAGTTGGTAACTTAAGACGTGATAAATAATATCCTTGCTTATCTTGAATAGACTTAAAGTCTTGTAAACGAAAATATTCTAATCGGACTGAAAATTCAAATATTAATATATATTCTTATTATAACTAAAGTAATTGTTGCTGTAAATGTACTTTTCATGAGGATGTGTTGTTGTAAATGAGGTCATGTAGAGGTCTGTAAAATTAAAAAAGTACACCACTTTCATTAAGTAATGTACCAATATTTATATACTATGTAACATTATATAAGCTCTTTACTCTTAGTAAGGAAAGAGAACTATTAATCATTCTTTATTTTACAGAGTAATTCCCTCTTTCTATTAAAACGCACCTTTTTATTCCATTCACAACACTTCTCTTTATCTACTAATGTATAATAAAGTTAATATTCTGTTTTATCAGAAGGGAGATACTATGAACTTATTAAATAGAAATATATCCAAGCAAGTGAAACAATATTCCGTTTCCGGGTTAAGCCTTGCCGTTATACGTGATGGTAGACTGGATGAAGCGACAGCCTACGGAACACTTGAGTCTGAAACAACTAGAAGTGTTACTACAAATTCTCTCTTTAATTCTTGCTCTATTAGCAAATTCATCACCGCCATACTTGTACTAACATTATCCGATCAAAAAATCATACATTTAGACGAAGACGTAAATGATAGACTCACATCTTGGAATATCCCCACTAATATATTTACTTCACATAAAAAAATCACTTTACGAAACTTATTAAGTCACCAATCTGGAATCATTGATCCTCCTAATAGCTTTGAACATTATACACTCGCAAAAGGACTACCTAAAATTCCTGAACTCCTTTCTGGTAGAACATTATATTGCCCAGTACCTATAGAAGCAACTTATAAACCAGAAAGTGAATTTCACTACTCAGACGCAAACTTTTGTATAATCGAACAACTACTAGAAGATATTACAGGAAAATCATTTAGTCAGTTACTAGAAGAATTTATCTTCCATCCACTACAAATGAAAAATAGTACACTCTTCTCTCCCGAAGACATAGATAAAACCAACGCTTTCGCTTGCGGGCATAATAAAGATGGAACTGTAACAAATGAGAAGTATCCATTTTATCCATTCGCAGCTGCTTCAGGAATTTGGACAACACCATCCGATTTATCAACTTTAGTAATCGAACTCATTCATTCCTTGCAAGGAAATGGAAAACTAAAACTTTCTCAAAAAACAGTACAAGATATAATTTCTCCTCAAGGCTGCTCAAAATGGACTGGGTTAGGTGTTTTTCTAGATGATTCTAATGAAGACTTACAAATTTATTCACTTGGCTGGGGCGTTGGATTCCAATGTATGATGGTTTGTTATCCACTCCGAGGGAATGGTGCTGTTATTATGACGAATTCCGATTTAGGTGTTCATCAAAAGGATGGGATTATTGGTGAGGTTCTAAAAATGTTATCCTTATAATAAACGAAACAAATATAAAGAAAGAAGCTGATTCTCCCAGCTTCTTTCTTATATAACATTTTTCGCAACAATTTTAATATGTTCTGGTGCGATAATTTCCGTTATACTTTCTTGGAAATCTTCATGCAACAGTTCTTCAATATGTTCTAACTGCACTTCGACATGTGTGCATTCTAAATTATGTATGTTTAATAGTGCATAATGATCTTTCTTCTTAATTACTAAATATTGATTTTCTTCTGTTATGAGTACAGAACCTAATCGTATTCCTAGTATACGTTGATCATCAAACTTCACAATCTTTTCCCCTTCCCAACTACGAATGTAATTACTATACAAAAAACCTAATTTAAGGAAATGATTCTTA
>NZ_BOQD01000290.1 GCF_018332515.1 Bacillus hominis
ACCTTCTCTAACAACCCTTCTTCCGTAATTAATCGATACGCCGTATTCGCTAATGCTTTTGCCGATGTAATTAGTGCTTTGTCTCCAAGTTCAGAACGTGCTGCTTCTCTAAATTCATTCGTATGCGCGATTAAGTCATCTGGTCCGATTTTAATGTAAGGATGAATTGTCGGTACGACTTGGCTTACGTTTCCTGCGTCGGTTGAGCCGATGCCGATTCTTTCTTTACGATTTACGTCTTCACCTAGTAGTTCTAGTTCTTCCGCTACGATGTCGTTATATGTTTTTGTTACGAGCAATTCATCGATTTCATTTTGGAATTGATGAATTTTCACTTTTGTGCCTGTTGCTAATGCAGCTCCCTCTGCGATGTTTCTTACTTTTTCTGTTACTTCCGCACATCTTTTTCGCGTTGCTGCGCGGATGAAGAACCTTGCTGCTGCGTAGTCAGGAATAATGTTAGGTGCTTTTCCGCCCTCTGTAATGATGCCATGAATTTTCACATCTGATGGAAGTTGTTGGCGAAGTGCATTAATACTGTTATACAGCTGAATAACCGCATCTAATGCGTTAATTCCTTCTTCTGGTGAAGCTGCTGCGTGAGCTGTTTTTCCGTAAAAATGAAAATCAAGTGGATCAACTGCTAGTGAAGGACTCGTCGTCGCTGTTTTTCCGCTCGGATGAATCATAAGCGCTGCATCAATATTTTTAAATAAACCAGCTTTTACATAACTCGATTTCGCACTACCATTTGGCCCACCTTCTTCGGCCGGAGTACCAAACACGACAACTTCTCCGCCGATTTCTTCAAGCGTTTCTGATAATGCAATTGCTGCCGCAACGCTAATTGTGCCAATTAAATTGTGACCACACGCATGACCGAGTCCCGGTAAAGCATCATACTCAGCTAAAAATGCGATAACTGGCCCTTGTTTTCCTGAACTTTTTCGCGCGATAAAACCTGTTTCATGCCCCGCTATATTGTGCTGCAGTTGAAATCCTGCACTACCTAGTAATAAGCTTAACGTTCTTGATGCGTAAAATTCTTGGTTACCAATCTCCGGATTCGCATGAATATTATGACTTGTTTCTATGTACTTTTCCTTATTTCTTTCTATACTCTCTTCAATTATTTTTCTTTGTGACGTTACTCCTGTAGCTCCCATTTTTCTTCCCCCTTTTATTTTCACGTAAAAAAGCCTCTTTCTAAAAGATAGAAAGAGGCTTTGAAATATACATTCAAAAATGAGCTTCTTTCTTATCTTTCAAGTTACCTTGCTGGAATTGGCACAGTATTCATAAAGAATCCGCTGCCGAGGTATCGTAGGGCCAGTCCCTCCACCTCTCGTGATAAGAATTTTCATAAAATTATATTAAATTATTTTTCATTCTAAATTCATTCCGACTAAAAGTCAAGGAATTCCTATCCGAATTTACCGAATATCTAAAAATCCTTTTAATACACCAATTGTTTCCGGTGCTTGCAGTCTTGCACATATGTACGGAAATTCCGTACTACCTTCAAACATCATTTGAGATGTAAGTGGTGCCCCTGCCCAAAAGATTTCATCATCGATTAATAAGAACGGGAATGCTTTATTTTGTCTTTGTAACTTTACATTCTTTAATGGAACTGGTCCATCACTATAAACTGTTACTTGCGCATTTGTACGCATTAACGCTTGCCATACTCTTTTATCCACTTGTCTTGTACTTGGAAGTGAAATGATAATTTTTCGTTTTGCGGCTAAAATATCTTTGAGTAGCCCTTTCGGCTCTTCAAGATTCATTTCCATAAACCAGCGTAAACGTTTCGAAATTTTCCGCTCCCATACTTGTCTTGATGTCGTGCGATCATACACATCTCCGTGACGTTCTATATGAGCTGTTAATTGTGATAACGCTTGTTTTCTCGAAAGGTTTTTACGCATATAATGGCAATCCGATAATTGAATGAACTTCCCTCTCGCTCTCGTTACTGCTACATTGACGAGGCGATGGTTTTTATGATCAAAGAATAACACGCCAGGTCGTTCTTGCGGATAACTATCAACCGTATCAAATATCATCATATCTCTTTCAGACCCTTGAAACTTATGAACTGTTGCCGCTAATACTGGTATGTTTTGATATTTCGTTTTCTGCAACAGTTCTCTAATACACGTTGATAAAAAGCGTGACTGTGCTCGGTACGGTGTAACTACACCAATTGATTGAACACCGTCTAACAGTCCGATTAACATCATTTGCATCGCTATTAAACCAGACATAATATTAAAACGCGAACCGGAAGCAGCGTCTTTTAACGAAAATGCTCCCATTAAGCTCGTATCAAATAAAACACTCGCCTCATTTGCGAACGGTTGTAATTGCGCAAGTTCTTTACGCTCTGAAACAGATGGATGATCGTATACTCTGTTTTTATAAATAAATGAATTCGTAAACTTCGATATATCTGCATGCATACGTCTTTGCTCCTGCAGCATAAAAAGGTTGGGATGTGCTTCCGATTTATTTACAGAATCAACAATTCCTGCATGGTAAAACATATCTTCGCCGAGCCATTTTCGAACGAGTTCATGGTTTGCCATTGCGATCGGAGGTAACTGTAAAAAGTCACCACAAACGACAATACGTTTCCCAAGAGAAGCTGCTAATGCGATTTGCGGAACATACGCCATACTCACTTCATCTACGACAACTAAATCAAATGTACGCTCATAAATAAGTGAATCAATGGCACATTTCGATAAAGTCGCACCGATTACTTTCGCATTTTCAATATATTCTTTTTCTACTTCTTTAATTTTCGCTCTTTGCTTTCGAAGATCACTTTCAACCTCTTGTATACGCTTCTTATCAGCAGAAGTCGCTTTATATGATAAAATCTTGTCACGAAGCTCTTGTCGTGTCTCTTCTAAATAGAGTCTCTCTTCTCCCCAAGATCCGTTCGTCGTTTCAACTAACTTCGACGCAAGTAACGTTTCATGATTTCGTATATGATCATGTTGACTATAACCGTAACGAACAATTTCACCAGGTGTCCATTTCTTCTTCTTCTCAATTTGCTTCGTTACTTCACTCATCAATACGTCAACTGCCGCATTACTATGAGCTAACACAAGTACCGATTTTCCTTTTTGATAATGAGCCGAAATAATACGCGATAAATTGTAAGACTTCCCTGTTCCAGGTGGTCCCCACACGTACGTTGTCGGATTATAAAATGAACGATACGCCAATTCATTTTTCGGATTTTTCATCTTCTCGATATGCTTCGGACTGCTCGTCCCATCTACAAGACGCTTTATACGATTACGTTTCAGCTTATCTTTATGCGCTTCTTTTAATCGCTCTTGCAGTTGCTCTAACAATTGCCACGGTTCACTATATAAAACAGCTTCTCTTATTTCGCCTTGTATATAATCATTTAATTTCAGTTCTATTTCTAATCCGTGTACCGATAATACTTCCCCTGTCGCTTCCTCACCATCGAACTCGATTCGAATTGGTGAACCTTCAGGTAAGCTTACTTCCGAAATAAGCTGAAAGACATATACCGTACTTTCATAATCTGTATATAAAAAACGACCGTTAATGATAGAAATTTTACTACCACCTATCGTTTTCCAATGTTTAATTTCATATGCTAATGCATAATGCCACTCTTTCATCGTTTCCGATAATGAAGGAGTTTGAGTAGGTGTATTCATCGTATAATCTCCTTCCTTCTCCCCAAACATACTTTCTCACTATACCATATAACAAGCTCAAAATTATAAGGTTTTTATCTTGATTATTTTCTTAATTTTCAATAATATATTGTATATAATTTTCAGGAAGAAGGAATCTACATGTCAGTTAGAAGAATCGAACACGTAGGACTTATGGTTGCAAACTTAGAAACATCTATCTCATTTTATGAAGAAGTAGTTGGCTTACAGCTCATTAAACGTATGGGGCATCCAAACCCAGATTTAAAACTCGCTTTTTTAGGTGTGGAAGAATCGAAGGAAACAATACTCGAATTAATTGAAGGTTATAATTCTTCTCTTCCAGCAGAAGGAAAAGTGCATCACATTTGCTTTAAAGTGGATTCATTAGAGGAAGAAATCGAAAGACTACAAAAACACAAAGTAACCTTTCTACTAGGAGAAAAAATTGAAACATTACCGGATGGAACACGTTACATATTCTTCGCTGGTCCTGATGGAGAGTGGATTGAGTTTTTTGAGACGGAGAGATAAAGTGAAACTTTAATCAGTGGGGGTTTTCTTCATCTCCCACTGATTATTAG
>NZ_BOQD01000291.1 GCF_018332515.1 Bacillus hominis
TTTTGACTAGATTCTTTTTGTATATATCATTTTCTCTTCTTCTTCAAACTCTTCTGATAAGCATAAAGCTTATGAACCTCTTCCTTAAATTCCTGAAGCAGTATCATATCCTCACGATTCGAATACCGTACCGCATTATAAGCATCTATAATAATATGACTCTGAATATTTACATCTTCTTCAAGATTTATTCTTTCTATCCAAGCTTCAACAGTTTCTCCTCGTTCACGATTTAAAGGAGGGGATAGTTTACTTTCAAGTTTGAAAATTTCTTTTCGAATTTCATTATGTGGTGGCTTATTTCGCTTCATTCGTTTTTGGCTCATACTTTCTTTATCAGTAATGATTGTAGATTCGAAGACTGGTATATTTGGTAAACTTAAATGTTTTCGTTTTTTTACTATTTTCCAAACGACATAAATAGCGATGGCTGTACAGACTATTATTGTAGCGCTATTTATGAGTATGGGGTCAAAATCAGGAAGTTTTTTCCCGTCTTCAATTTGTGGTTTTAAGAGGTGTCCTTTATTCGCCCAAACTCCTTCTGTATCTTTCATTTCAGCTGCTTTAATTAATGGCATTAGAGCATAGCCGACTCCTAATGCGATAAATTCAATCATAAAACCAAACATAAGTCGAATGAAAGGAAACACTTGAACAATTAATATACTCATTATGCCAATTGTAATGATAGAAGCAAAACGTAATAGTTGTTGTTTGCGATTAGCCCCTGTTAGCCAAAATGTAATCATTAAGTGTAAAGCTAACATTAATAATTTCCATAACGGCGGAAAGGGTGCATAAAATATTGCTGAAACGACAAACCATACAATACCGCCTAACGATTTTTGAACTGGATATCCTGATCCGACCGCGTGTACGATAAAGAAAAATAGTGGTAATATGATTGTGCCAAAAAGAGAAAAAGGTAGAAATAAAGAAAAACCGACTATTTGAAGAACTAACAGTATTACAAATCCTGATGTTTTTTTCTTCATTAATTTATAAATAAGAAATACTCCTATATAGCCTGTTGTTAAAAATATAGCAATGCCAATTAGTTCATCTCTTTCTGTTAATAATGAAAGCAGGAGGAGCAGAATGAAATCATGAATGTGATATAGCCAAGTTTTCAACTGATTCCACCATCCCTTCATTATTAATGAGAAACGTAGGTTGTGTTAGAAGAGGAAGCTCATTTTTCTGCAAACCAATGTATATCATTGTAGACGAGCGTTCTCTTTTTCTCGTTACATAGTGAAGAAATCCTTGTTTCGGAAGTAGCGTACTATCATCTGTAATACGTGCTAATTCCTCTAGCGCCTTTGCATATTGCGTTTGCCCTTCATTTAACGGTATATGTAATGCACCACCTTCTGCTAATACACTAATAAACAATTCAAACGGAATTTGATGCTTCGTTGCGTATTGGCAAATGTATGTGGTAAATGAAATAAGGTCTTCTATATTCTCTTTCCAACCGAATCCTCGATCAGCAGCTAAAGAAAGACAAATCGTCCAACTATAATTTTTTACAGGTTCATATTGCTTTGCTTGTAATTCCTGCATTTTAGCAGATGCTTTCCAATGGATAGAGCGGAAAGACTCACGTTCATATCTTTTTACACCGATAATAGATGTTTCATCATTGTAAAAAGAGAAATTCGTTCGATAAGAACCGTTTAATAGTTGCTGAAGTTCTTGCAAACCTGCTACTTCTTTAGGTGAAGGATACACAATAATTTCTGTTCTTAATTTATCGAAAACAGGTAAATGTACAGTTAACAAATGAAAAGGATCTTTTAATACACATTCGAACTGTTCAATTTGGAACACACCACGCTTCGTTGCAGTTAATGTTAAATCCCATTTTTGCGCTGAATGTGCAGGTTGTGAAAATGGGAAAGAAAATAGTGTTTTTGATATTTGTTCAATTCCTTGATCCTTATGCGGTATGAGGGACGAATTCAAATGAAAGTAACAAACACCGTTAACGAGTGGTATGTTTGCACCATTTTTTAAATGAATAAAAAACTGTCCAGATTCATCAGGGAAAAGCCGAGTCGTTTGTTTCTCATTTATAACTTGAAATTTTTTCTCTATGTAAGCGACATATTTATAAATAAAAATCGCAAATAAATAGTAGAAGAAAAAGAGAAACATAAGAATTCGTTGCGGTAGAAAAAACGTAAAAAGTAAAGCGATTGGCACAGTTAATTGAATAATATGGAGTTGAAAAAATAAAGGTACAGTTACAACACGCTGTCCATTCATGCTTGCTCAATCTCCACTGGTACGTCAACTTCTTTTAATATCCTTTGCATGAGTTCATTTTTTGTCGTGCGTAAGGCACCTTCCATTGATAAGACGATACGGTGATTCCATACAGAAGGAACTAAAAATTGTATATCTTCAGGCGTACAATATTCTCTGCCGCGTAAAAAGGCTAATGCTTGAACGGCACGCACTAAAGCAAGTGTGGCACGCGGACTTACACCGTTAGCAATGTAATCGTGATTTCGGGTAGCTTGCGCAAGCTTAATAATGTAATGTTCTAATGGTTCTGATACGAAAATTTCTTTCACTTGTTTCTGTGCTTCTAAAATGTCTTCTAAAGAAATGACAGATGTTACGCTTTCTAACGGTGCATTATTACGAAAACGTCGCATCATTTTTAATTCATCTTCCGGAGCCGGATACCCAATTGAAATCGTCATTAAAAATCGATCAAGCTGTGCATCTGGAAGAGGGAAAGTTCCTTGTGATTCAATTGGATTTTGCGTCGCGATAACAAAGAACGGTTTCGGAAGAGGAGTAGATTGTTTTTCAAGCGTTACTTGCCGTTCCTCCATTGCTTCTAATAAACTGGACTGTGTTCTAGGCATTGCACGGTTAATTTCATCAGCAAGTAGTATGTTTGTCATAACTGGTCCAAGTCTTAATTCGAATTCACTCGTTTTTGGATTGAAATATTCAATACCTGTTACATCACTCGGAAGTACATCAGGTGTAAATTGAACGCGAGAAAAACTACCACCAATACTCTTTGAAATTGTTTTTGCTAGTAATGTTTTCCCGGTGCCAGGCACGTCTTCCAGAAGTACATGTCCGTCAGCAAGCAATGAAACGAGTAGTAAATCAATTACATTCTCCTTACCAACAAACACAGATCCTATATTTTCTTTTAATTTATTAA
>NZ_BOQD01000292.1 GCF_018332515.1 Bacillus hominis
TGGGGTGGATACAGTTGCATGCGATTTAAATACTTATATCCAGGTCTCATTGTTCCTCACCTTTCCCTTCTTGATGTCCTTTTTTCCACTTGGTATTCCTCGTGGTCTTGATATAGGTATATGACCTGGAGAATTATTTTTGCACGTCCACACCAATTTTTTTCTTTCTAGCTTGTACTATTTATAAAGGAGTTTATTTTTGTATATAGAAAGTAAATCTTTGAGGTGAACGTATATGAAGTTTAAATGTAGACTCAAAGTAATCTTTGCAGAGCTTGATATTAAGCAGAGTGATTTTGCAAAACGTATTGGAGTTGACGACTCTACTCTTAGTGCAATTGTTCGTAATCGTACTAAACCTCGTTTTGATACAGCCTATCTAATTTGTAAGGAACTGGGTAAACCAATAGAGGAGATCTGGACCATCGAGGAGTAATTCCTCCCCCTCCAGCCTTAATAAGTTTTTATCTTTATTTTTACACTTGACTTTTGTGTTCGGCAGACAATCATGGGATGAGGGTACAGGACAACGGCTAGGGCAGAGAATGACTACCTTACAACGCTTCAAAAATAAAAAACGTCGTAAAGTAGACGTTCTGTCAATCATGGTCTATCGGGTTAAGGAATCCGTATAGTAACACCCTGTTTAAACGCTGTAATCTCTTACACAGCTGACTTTTTACAGATAAAGCTTGTCCTATCTGCAGAAAGAACCAGGAAAGGAAATGCACTACTGGCGTATCCTTCATTACTCGTAACCTATAATTCTTTCATTATCAGCTGCTACCCGTGCCGTAACACGCCAAGCAACCGCCGTACCGTTAATGGCCGTACTCGCCTAGACTCCTAACAACGCAAACAAGGAAACGTTATTCGTTAGGACGCTAAACTTTCTGACGTTGGCTTAGCTAACCTGTTCAAGTTTAACGAGTGTTAGGTCATTCCTCGTGTGGATCCTCCCTTAGTTACCTAAAAAAGACAATAAGAAACTAGACCTCGTGTATATCTGTTTTTTCGAATAAGGATCGAGGCTGGAGGTTGTCCGATATTTAGTTAAAGAAAGAGCTTATAGCACGTGAGCTATAAGCATATTAATAACGAATAAAACCGAAGCCACAGTATAAAAACCATAAAACCAAATACAATCAGATTTTGTTTCTAAACCGAAGTAATCGCTTATTTTTTGCATCTATACTGTTCCACCCTTCACATTTATATAAAAAGTATGACTCTAGGAGTAAAACTTTGTTAGTAACAATATATAACTCTAGGAGTCATACGTCAATAGTCTTCCGAAAAAAGTTTTACTTTGATATGTAAATTGTGTAAAATGAAAAGTAATAAATGATCGGAATGAACGGAGGTATTACCATGAGTTCTATGGTATTCACTTTAGGAGAAACGATGGAGGAAATTGGGATTACCAAAAACAAGTTAGCAGTGGAATCAAAAGTTCGTCCAGCCACTATTAGTAATCTAGTTAATGGTGAGGTTGGTCTTGTGCGTTTTGACACATTAAAGTCAATCCTGGACGCTTTAAACCAATTAGCTGAAGAAAACGGTGTCGATAAAACCTACCGTATTGAGGACGTTGTACAGTACATAAAATAAATGTACTGTTTTTATTTGTAGATACATTTCCGAATACTCTGATATACTTATTTTAAAGTAATAAAGGAGGAGAAATATGGAGACAAAAACAACGACAGATGGTAATACGTTTTTCATTGAAGTGGATCAAAAAAAGAGTTCCACAAAAGAAAAATTTAGCCGTAAAGCTTCATTAGTTTTCGGAATTTTCGGCATCCTATTTTCTGTTATCTTGGGTATCACAATAGTTGGGTTATTTTTTGCCGTTCCATTGTTTCTTTTTTCGTTAGGATTTATATATGCAGCGTTTGAAAAACAAGAGGTCCAGTGTCCTAACTGTAATTACAAACGTCGAATTTCTAAAGGAAATGGACATTTTGATTGTGGAAGTTGCAAGAAACGTACTTTAGTAAAGTGGAGAAAATGAATAAAATTGCATATTCAGAAGCCAGTATAAGGCGAATGAATTGCTATTAAAATGAAGTGCTATTAAAATGAATTGCTATTAAAAGGAGTAACAACAATACTGGATAAACTACAGAATGAAAAATACGAGATCCATAATTATTTAACGACTGTATTAAGAATTACAAGGAAACGTTTAGACATCAAAGAAGTGTTATTCTTGGAACTAAGTAACATTAGTATGTCCCAATAAAACATGGATGTGGTTTTCAATTGTAAACTCGCATTTTTAAATTGTTTAATTATGTGCTTTGATTAGATTATCACATAATTAATAAGGATATATCAGCGAAATTTATATCTTTTTTGTTTAGTTGTTAGCAAGTTTGTTTGCACTTTTTTACTTTTTCTACTATATAGGCCTTCACAAACATACTATACTTAACCGCTAATTGCTCCAACTTCTCCCCCTATATTTTGTAATCTTAAAGTAACAGATTGCCGACTTTTTCCGTTATATTTTTGTTTATATAGTGTTATAAATAACTCATATATTTAAATCTGATAATTTCCATAAAGACATTGTCTTAATGTTTAGTGTTTCCTTAATACTTAAAATGGGTTCCGGAAAAGAAAACGGATGAAGGCAAAGGTTTAATGGTCTCCAATCTCCCGTATGAATTTCATCATTTTTTATTACTGTAGGAAAGTGCGTAACTAATAAGTATGTGGAACCACTTTGTTTAAAATTCTTTATTGCTTTTAATACATCTTCAAAAGTAAAATGTACCAAAGCATCCCTGCAAAGTATTAAGTCTACACAAGGAAGATCGTCTTGCACAATGTTCTTTTCTACGAATTTTATATGATTTTTTTTAAACATCTTGTTATTTTCCTCTACTAAATCTGTCACAATATCTATACCTGTGTAATTAGTAGTCAAAGGAAGTGGAACATATTTCATCCAATTAAAATCTCCACATGGAGCATCTAAAACAGAATTGATTTCGAATAGATTTAACAATAATGGTAGTTTGTTAATAAGTTGTTGAGATTCGTACACAGACGAACCTGTACCTGATACAGACTCAGTTCCTCCCCAAACATTGTGTTTGAATATATATGTGAAAACATCTTTCATTTTTATTTACTCCTTTACTTCTTGAATTTGCAGATAATCATATAAATTATGTTTTGTATAACACATTTGCTTTGACTAATTATGCATACTGATTATTAATAGGCATACAAATGTATGGATAAAATTAATTATTGTTAATATAAAGAGCGGATATTACCGCTCTTTATGCAATTTGGATTACTTCTAAAACAGGATGTTGATAATTTAAATTACTGTTAGGGTCATTAATTGTTCCAAATACAAGAGTTAAAGCATCTCCTGCATTTAGCCCTAAAATAATTGATTTTCCAGCATTCATTTCTATCGTTGACGTTATCATTGTGGAAGCTAACAGACCATTTACTAAGCTTACTTTTGATTCAGCTTCTTTAACTCCATTCACAGCAATAAAAATTTCAGCACTTGTGTTAAATAAATTCCAGGCTAAGTTTTGTAGCGTTAAATCTAAACTAAATTTGACTTTATATACGCCAGTACCTGTCACAGCAATTGTTTGCGGATTCGGAGTTGTAACACCACTATTTTGAACAGATAAAGATTGAAATGAAACAACTCCATTTGTAGTTGCATGTTGTGTAAGCGTAGGTGCGTATAATGCGCCATATGCAGTAGCCATGTACAACCTCACCTCCTTCCTTACTATATTAAATGTTGCTTGTACTAAACCTGACAGTAGTAAATGCTGAATTTATTAAAAATACTGTGTTTCGTACTTATAAAGTTTTAGAAATAGGTTGAATTGAATATAAATTATGGAATAGCTAAGAAAAAGGAGTGAAAGAATATGAAAATAGCCATTTTAACAATGTTTAACGGACTAACCTCCACCTACTCATTAGTGAATGTTGTCGCGGAGCATTTACGTATGTTTTTAAATGAGGGATTAAAAATAAAATTATTAGTCTCTGAAGATTGTAATTTGGAGGAACGGTATGGGGTTTTTCTCCATGAAAATATCGAATGGATAAAAATCACAAACAGATTAAATGGAGAAATGATTCATTGGAAAGATTACTCTACTCCAAATGGAAAAATACATGATACATTTTTTGAAGAAACTGAAGTAATTGCTAAAGATTTTATACAGCACTTAGAAGATATAGATATCTGTATGATGCACGATATACACTATCAGGGATGGCATTTAGTTCATAATATTGCGATTCGAAAAGCACAAGAACAGCTTCCAAAAGTTCGATTCTTAGCCTTCACTCATTCTGCTCCTATTACTCGACCTCGTCATACAGAACATCCATTTTCAGCCAGATACTCCCCTATGCCTAATACCATCTATATCTACCCGACACAATCTGGGATACCCGCTTTATCCAAGCAATATAATATTGCAGAAGGGTATTGTAAAGTTATTAATAATAGCTTAGATATACTAGAGTGTTTATCTGATGATGTGAGTCATGTAGCATCCCATATTGACATTTTTTCAGCAGATTATCTTATTATTTATCCTGGAAGGTTAACAACAGGGAAAAAGTTCGAGAAAGTTGCAGCTTTTTGTGGAGCCTTAAAAACAAAGACGGAAAAAGAAGTAAAAGTTATATTTTGTGATTTTCCATGTAGCGACATCAATCCAGAAAGATACAAAAAAATGATTTATAACAACGGAATAAAGTTTGGTTTAGATCGAGAGGATATGCTATTCACCTCATCTATTGGTTATACTCAAGGTTTTCCAAGACAAGGTGTAATGGATTTATTCACTTTGTCCAATATATTTGTTTGTCCCTCTTATTCTGAATCATTTGGTTTAATAGTTCTAGAAGCTGCGAGCAGAGGTAATCAAATTGTATTAAATGAGTGCGTACCAGCCTTAGAAGAATTAGGAAAACAATTACAAGCTTATTTTATGAGATGGGACGCAAGAAATTTTGGTTTTGATACTATTGAGAAGTATCATCCATCAGAAGTTGCTTATTTACAAGATCATGCTTCTGAAATTGCAAAGCTAGTAGAAGGCAATAAAGTATTATTTAGTAAAGCAGCTGTTAGAAGACGTTATAGTCCACATTGGATTTGGAAACAGCAGCTTCAGCCATTATTAGATATACTACCTGTTAAATAAGGAGGAATTTTGAGCCTATTTTCTTTTTGGACTAAGTCATCCTTGCATCTTTCTCATAAAATAGAAAGATACATTTAAATGATTTTGTTCTAAAAAGGGGGGACAAAATGGCTACAAATTTAGGAACAGCTAATAATTTTAATGTATTTGTAATAGGAAACCAGACACAAAGTAATGTAGACTCTGAAGGACGGGTAGCGGTTGGTGGAATAGCCACACTTACAAATTACGGAATCGGAAACACATTACCTTTATCTACAACGAGAGCAGATTTAATTGTAGGTATGGAAATGGTGATAACAAGCGGTACTAATTTCAGCGGGAATAGTGTCATTAGTTCTACAGGAACTGTTGTTACTTATACCATGACAAATAACAATGGCGTACCTGGTCAACCACTCGTACAAGATTTAATCGATTTTAATACTGAAGCAAATTTCCTACAATGCGCGTCCACTACATGGGGCGCTTTAGCCCCAACAGGAGTGGCAACTACTAACTTCGGACAGATTGTATTAACAGGGTTAGATCCTACTCTCAACATCTTTACTTTTGATGGCACAAATGTTGCTGGAACAGGTTTAACACTACAATCAGCAAATGGTATCAATATTATTGCACCAGTGGGTTCTACTATCCTAATTAATATTACGGGAGATAATATTGGTTTTGGTAGCTATTCTATTTTTAGAAATGGTTCACCAGCTACTAGTACGGATGCACAGGAAATTTTATATAATTTTCCAGATGCAACTAATGCCTTCAACCAAAATTTATCTATCGAAGGTAGTGTGTTAGCACCATTTGCAAGTTGGCGTGCAGCAGGATTTGGACAGATAAATGGAACTTTTATTGCAGATTCATTAACAAACACTTCTGGCACATTGGAAGCTCATAACTTTCCTTTTCTAGGTGTATTGCCAGATGTGTGTAGCACCACCAGTACGACCA
>NZ_BOQD01000293.1 GCF_018332515.1 Bacillus hominis
TTTTATCATACATTAAAAATAGTGTCAACTTATATTTTGACTTTTTATGTATTACATTCTTTGAAAAAGTCAAAATATGACTTTTAAATGAATAGTATTAGAACATTTATGGTTTATACTGTATTAACTTCTCTAACAGGTTTATAGTAGTATACGATGAATGCAAGGCAGCACGAGTAGGAGGAAAAATTTTGTCTACTTCAAAAGTTTTAAAAGGAACTGCTTTATTAAGCGGTGCCACAATGATTTCACGTATTTTAGGTTTTATATACTTCTTCCCTTTTCAATTATTAGTCGGAACACAAGGGGTTGCTTTATATGGATATGCATACTCTTGGTACGGTATTTTATTAAGTTTTTCAACAGCTGGCATTCCTATTGCCGTCTCCAAATTTGTTGCAAAACATAATGCGCTCGGTGATTATAGTACAAGTAAAAAATTATATAACTCTAGCGTAAAATTGATGCTGTTTATGGGCTTTTTAGGATTTTTAATTTTATTTATTGGAGCACCTTACATATCACAATTTATTATTCGTTCTAAAACACCTGATCCACAATTTATTGCCGACGTAACACTTACGATGCGAGCATTAAGTTTCGCACTTATTATCGTACCTGCTATGAGTGTTACACGTGGCTATTTCCAAGGTTTTCAACATATGAAACCAAGTGCTGTTTCTCAAGTCGTAGAACAAATTGCACGTGTCGTTTTCATTCTAGTCGGTAGTTTTATCGTCTCAAAACTATTAGGTGGTTCAGTAGCTTCTTCTGTTGCAGTTGCTACATTTGGCGCTGTTATCGGGGCACTTGCCAGCGTCTCCATGTTAATGATGTACTGGAAAAAATATAATGGATTAAAACCTCCTGAAGGTGAGCAAAAAACAAGATCATCAAACATTCCTTTAAGAAGTATTTATATGGAATTACTACGTTATGCAATTCCAATTGTATTTGTAGGCATTGCAATCCCACTCTATACGCTAGTAGATCAATATACTGTAGCTGATGTCCTTAGAGCAATGGGAGAGCCTTTAGAAACCGCTAATGCAGTCTTCGCTTATATAACGAACTATGCCCAAAAGTTAATTATGATTCCAGCTTCACTTGCAACTGGATTCTCATTAACAATTATTCCGGCTATAACGAAATCATTTACAAGCGGGAAACTCGAAGAATTACAAGATCAAATTTCAAAGATATTCCAAGTATTGTTATTCTTCACTATCCCAGCAGCATTCGGTCTTGCTAGTATCGCTTATGATGCATTCCGCATGGTTTATGTAAATCCTGAAATTGCACTTGGTGGATCACAATATTTAATTTCATTTGCACCTTCTGCTGTATTAAGTGCGATTTTTACAGTTTCAGCTGCTATATTACAAGGAATTGATTATCAAAGAAAAACAATGATTGCATTCTCAGTCGGTATTCTCGTTAAAATTGTGGTGAACACACCGCTCTTACATTTATTCGGTGGACATGGTGCTGTACTTGGAACAATTCTTGGATATCTCGTTTCAAATATTATTATGCTGTACTGCATCGTTAAGTTTGCGAAATTCAAAATTGGTGAAACAGCAAAAACAGTATTTCTAATTACGATTTACTCCGCAGCAATGTCTGCTGTTGTAATTGCATTAAGAGCAATTATAAGCTGGATTATTCCTGGACAATCTTATATAGAATCACTGATCATTGTGTTTATATGCGCCGCAGCAGGAGGACTTGTTTATCTTTTATTCGTATTAACGAGTGGACTTGCTTCGCATATTCTCGGTGATAGGATTCAACGATTACCCGTACTAGGAAAATTAGTAAAATAAAAAAAGAAGAGATGTAACTCGTTGTTACATCTCTTCTTTTTACTTTGCATATTGAATACGTTTTTGTTGTTCAGTAATATTTAATTCTGGGGCATATTGTTCTACTAAATGTAATATCTCTTCGATTAACACTTCTAACTCCTGTACACTATACTCCGGTTCCCCTATCAACGTATTCGCCATACGCTCATATAAATTTTCAGGTTTAATACTCATTCGTTCCACATTATATGACATCCATTTAAATGCAGGATGATGCACGTACATTCGGTTCATTCCAAACAAGACACCAAATATATTTCTTTGCACTTCACAAATAACATCGTAAAGCATAAGCCAATCTTTTCGTTCCAAAAGAGCCTCTCGATTATGCCATCGATTGCTTAACCAAAGATTTTCTGAAATCATCCTTTTCGCCAGTTCTTCTGGATATGCTTCAATTCTATCTTTTAGAGCATGTACTTTTACTTCTCCATACAAACTCACACCATCATGAACCGATGATACAATACATTGTTTCTCATAATTTATATTATACTGCTCTACAACTTCTGAAATAACCTTGTCTACTGTCACTGTTAAAAAGTTACTAATCTCTAGTTTAATTCCTTCTTTCGTCAAATATGTTTCCGACCATTCTTCTTCCTCGTAAGGATGATATGACAAAATCGTTCCACCAATATTGTTAATAGGTCCCCGACGATCCTCATCCTCTGGCGGTGCTGACCATAAAATATGTAATTCAATATCAGAATGTTCATCTTCTAACTTTCTTGCTACAGAGCCTGCTAAAATAATAGCTTCGACTTTTGGATTTTTCCTATAAATTCCCGACGTTTCTATCGCTTTCTCTAGTAATCCCATTTCATTTCCCCCTAAAGCTGTAACATCCCTCTCTATTTATATATTTCAATACCACATCTTATAATCCCTTTACGACTTACACCTTTTCAAATCTCACCAATTCATATTTCCACCCAATAACGCTGAACAATTTCACCAGTATGAGTAGAAATCACTTCATTTTCTAACACACCGCCAACCTTTTGAATTGTTTTAGCCGAACCAACATTCGCTTTATCACAAGTTATTAACACTTTGTTCAAACCTAATTTTTTCGCCTCAGCTAATGAAAGTTGAAGTTGCTCCGTCGCATATCCTTGGCGACGTTTATTAGGATGCACACTATAACCGATATGACCGCTTTCCAGCAATAATTCTGGATTTAATCGATGTCTAATATTCACAGAACCTATAAGTTCTCCTTTTTCAAAACTTAAAAATTGACTAGATGGCACTCGATTGGGTGGTAAGTTTTCTCCCATTTTCTTTAAATTCACTTTTTTAAACCATTCATCAAGAGAATCAAAATTTTGTAAAGAACTACTACCGTGTGGTTGTTCTCCTGACTGTAAAAATGCCTGCCTATACTCTATAATTTGTTCGCTATATTCATATGTTGGTTTCAATAGCTTCATTGTCATTCTCCCCACTCACCCATTCTCTATTTTTCTAAAAGAAGCACCTTAATAGAGGATTTTCATCCTTACTATTAAGATGCTTCTATCACTCTTATTCAAATAGCCCCATACTTAAATAACGTTCCCCTGTATCAGGAGCAATACATAAAACTTTTTTCCCCACTCCTAGACGCTTCGCTATCATAATTGCGGCGTAAACAGAAGCTCCTGAAGATGGCCCTACTAATAAACCTTCTTGCCTCGCTAAGTTTCTCATTGTAGTTAATGCCTCTTCATCTGCAATTTGAATAATTTCGTTATACACTTCTGTATTTAAGTTTTTTGGAATAAAACCAGGACTTGTTCCGACTAGTTTATGAGGACCTGGAACACCACCAGATAACACTGGGGATCCTTTCGGTTCTACTACTGCAATATATAAGTTTGGTAGTTTCTCTTTTAATGTTTCACCGGTCCCTGTAATAGTCCCGCCCGTTCCAGCAGTTGCTACAAATGCATCAAGTTCTCCATCCATTTGTTCATAAATTTCAAGTGCAGTCGTATAACGATGAATATTCGGATTTGCTGGGTTTTCAAATTGCTGCGGAATAAAACTATTTGGGATTTCTTTTTGTAACTCTACCGCCTTTGCAATTGCTCCTGGCATTCTTTGTTCCGCTGGTGTTAAAACTACTTCTGCTCCGTATGCTTTCAATAAATTAATACGCTCTTTGGACATATTGTCTGGCATAATTAAAATAGCTTTATATCCTTTAGCTGCTGCATTCATCGCTAAACCAATTCCTGTATTCCCACTTGTCGGTTCAATAATTGTATCACCTGGCTTAATGAGGCCTTGTTCCTCAGCAATATGAATTAAGTTATAGGCAGCACGATCTTTCACACTGCGAGATGGATTAAACATTTCCAGTTTTACATACACATTCGCTGCGTCTTCTGGAATAAATTTAGATAATCGGACGACAGGTGTATCTCCTATTAATTCTGTAACGTTTTCACATAATTTCATAGCGCATCTCCTATTCTATCGTTTTCTTATCATTCGGCAGTAACCATGAAGTTAGTCCAATTAATGGTAAACAACTACATAATAGCATAATAAACTGAAGACTATACATATCAGCCAACTTCCCAAGGACTACAGCACCTAATGCCCCAAGCCCAAACGCGAGACCGACAATTAATCCAGATACCATCCCCACTTTCCCCGGGACAAGCTCTTGTGCGTATACAACGATTACACTAAAACTACTTGAACTAATAAAACCGATACATAAAAATAATGGTACAACCCACACAAGCGAAACGTGAGGTAGTAAAAGCGCAAGTGGCGCTGAACCGAGCATTGAAAAGACAATGATCTTTTTCTTACCGAATCGATCCGCTAGCGGACCACCAAAGAAAGTACCTAATACACCAGCAATCATAAAAGCGAAGACGAAATACTGCGCATTTTTTATAGATAAACCGTAATGCTCTATTAAATAAAATTGATAGAAATTCCCGATGCCAGCACCGTACCAAGAACGTACGAATGTTAGAAAAACAAGAAGTATAATAACAAATTTAATGTGCGTACTTACAATCGCATTTTCTGCCTCCATCGCAGCTCTCTTTTTCCTTCTTACAGCACCAGTCGCTAATTCATTTTTATACCATTTCGATACGGAGATTAATAATACAATTCCTACTGCCGCAAAGGCTGTAAAACCTAAAGAACCAATTTGACCGAGCGGAACGAAAATTAAAGCTGTAAAAATAGGAGCTAGAGAATTCCCTGTATTTCCTCCAACTTGATAAATCGCTTGAGCTAAACCTCGTTTTGCCCCTGCTGCCGTATAAGCAACTCGGGCACCTTCCGGATGAAAGACTGCGGAACCTAATCCAATAAATAAAACAGAAATAATAACAATAATAAAGTTTGGTGCAAACGCGAGTCCAATCATTCCAAGCATACTTGAAAACATACCGAGTGGTAATAAAAATGGTGACGGCTTCTTATCTGAATACATACCAAAAACCGGCTGCATAATCGAAGACGTCATATTTAACGCAAACGCAATCCACCCTACTTGCATGTAGGATAAATTCATCGTTTTTTCCAAAATAGGGAACAACGCTGGCACAACTGCTTGCATCGAATCATTCAAAAAATGTCCGAAACTAATCGCAAATAATATTCGATATATCGTCGGTGTTTCTACTGTATTTTTTTGTGAAACTGCCTGCATATACGAATCACTCCTTCCTGTACAAAATATATATTTATTACAGCAGGTGTAATAAATTCTGAGTTTT
>NZ_BOQD01000294.1 GCF_018332515.1 Bacillus hominis
TTGAGGATGCATTATGTACTTTTGCAGTACGTGTTAAAGAATATAATAATCAGGTATATTCTAATTCCATTACTACATGTCTAAATCATATTCACAAACAAATTTACGATGAAATATCTCTCAATGATCTTGCTAACCTTTTACATATTTCCCCTACTTATTTATCAAAATTATTTAAAAAAGAAGTGGGGATTCCTTTAAGTGAGTATATTCAGAGAGAGCGAGTAGAAGAAGCAAAGAAGTTATTAACATTAACGACATATCCATTATCAGATATTTGTACATGGCTTAATTTTAATGACCAAAGTTATTTCACACGAGTTTTCAAAAAAATCACGAGTATGACGCCTAGACAATATCGTGAAAATCATACCGTTATATAAAAAACGTTTTCTTACTATGAGGTGAGATAGGTATAATACTTATCTCACCTCATATTTACTTTATTCTCCTTCCTCCCAAATAAAGTTTTAACTCCATTCAAAAAAGTACAAAAATGGCAATCAAAGTACTATAAATACGGTAATAAATTTGGTAATTTTTTAATACTAAGCAAATTAGTCTTCCAATAATCCATATTTTTTTCGTTCTATACATAGTAAAGCTAAAATAAAGTACTTATGAATTATCAGTAGCAGCTACTTCCATAGTAATTACCCTTCCTATATAGAAAATATATTGTTAGGAGAATAGAAAGCATGCGCAGTGCAAATATATCCAAGTCGCCTCAAATGACTATTATGTCTAAACAATCTGCTGACATGAAAGAATCGCGGAAAGTATCACCATACGATGATAGAGAAAGAATTGAAGACACTTTATTACGCTCATTCATTTCAGAAGCAGAAGTATTGATCACGTATTATAAAAAGGGTTATTTTCCTACAATGTACATGACCGTAATGGAAATACATCCTTTAAAACGTACTGTAATATGCATAGATACCTTCGGTCATAAACATGCTTTTAGTCTTATAGACATAATTGATGCACGTTAATTATGTCACCCTCTTAGTCGTACTCATATACAAAATCAAAAAAGCCATTTACCTCATAAAAAATCAGGTAAATGGCTCTTTATTTTCTTACAGTTATCTCTTATTACTTCGCACTCACAATCTTATAATAAGAACGCACTGTTAAGAAGTAATATCCGATATAAATGACACCGTATACTCCGATACTAATTAGGAGCGGAATCATAATTTCAAATGGTAGTATGTTCCCTAAACCTTTTAATGCAAACAAGCTGTGTAAAATTCCGATTACTAACGGAATCGCAAAGATAAAGCTCACTTGTTTTGCAATAGCTTTTTTCATCTCTTGTTTCGTTACACCGATTTTATGAAGGACAACGTAACGCTCACGATCTGCACTTGCTTCTGTTAATTGTTTAAAGTAAATGATAGAGCCTGTTGCTAGTAAGAATACAAGTCCTAAGAACATTCCGATGAACATCATTAGTCCAGTTCCTTCAAGCCCCATATGGAAACCAGTGTAGAAGTCTCTAAATGGTGGTACCATTTCTGATTCACCAGTTGGCATCACTTTTGCTAATTTTTCCGTTAACACTTTACTGTTTCTTTCATCTTTTACATCAATATTTTTTACAACACGTGTTCCAAATGCTTGCTTCGCTTGTTCATACATTTCATCTGGAACGACAACAACTAGTTCACCTAAGTTCGTAATTGCATTAGTATTTGCACCTTGAATCGTTAATTTCTTCGTTTCATTTCCAATTTGGAATACCGCTTTACTTCCTTTATATTGAGGACTGAACTCATACCCTTCAATATAAGAACTATCATATATAAATGCTTCACCAGCAGCTACATTCACTGTTTCTGCATCGATTTTTTTAGCAAGTTTATTAAATTCAGATTGAGACATAAATTGATATTTCTCTGAAATACTGTAGTTCATATTAAGGATGAAATCAACTTTATCTCCTTCAAACTTTCCTTTTACAGGAACCATCTCAACTTCAAATTGATCTTTTACAGGATGATTCTCTTTCTCTTCAGCAAAAATCGCATTTATTTTCTTATCTAGTTCTGCATCTTTTTTCTCATAAGAATAGCTGTATGGTGTAAATTCTTTTGATTGTGTAAATGTGTTGTAATACATCGTAACTGACGTACCAACTGCTGTTAATGTTACCGCACTTAAAATAGAAATTGTCGCAAGTGACTTTGCATTCCCTTTAATACGATATAGTAGCTGTGACGTCGTTACCATATTCATACCGTTATAAAACGATGATTTATTATTTCTTGCACGTTTTAATACGAATACTGTAAAGAACATAAATAGTAAGTACGTACCTAATACTGTCGCAAGTAAAATATAAAGGGCAACTGCCATAAAGTCTGCATACTTAACTGCCTTCATGAACATTAATGCTAAGAAATAACCTGAACCGATTAAGAAAATTGAAATTAACGCCATAATGACAGATCCTTTTGGCATTGCTTCCCCTTCACGTTCTGCACGGAAAAGCTCAATTAACTTGAAACGATAAATTAAACGATATCCTTGAAGTGATGTATACAATATAATCACAAAGAAAATAATTGCTGTATCAACAATTGCAGCCAGTGGTACTTCAAAATGAACATTTAAATTTAATCCCATCATACTTACTAGTAGTTCAAGGAATAGTTTTGAAAGAACGCTACCAATCGCAATTCCGATAATTAAAGACATTAATCCCATTAACATATTTTCATAAAAGAGCATTTTACCAATTTGTTTTTTACGAATACCTAATAAGGAATACAGTCCAACTTCTTTTTTACGCTTCCGTGTAAAGAAACCGTTCGAATATATAATGAACACCGCTACGAAGATGATTAGCATGACACTGGAAACTTGAAACGCACCGCTAATTTTTTTAGAACCTTCCGCAGCTTTTTCCATTTGTGAATTGTACTGCAACGCCTTAAATGTAAAATAAATAACGATACTAAAAATCATAGATGCAAAATATACAAAGTAGTCTTTAAAGTTCCGCTGTATGTTGCGGAGGGCAATGCTAGATAAGGTCATCAGCCATACCTCCAGAAATAGAAGACATTACGTCAACGACTTTTTGGAAGAATTGTTTACGCGTTAATTCACCACGATGTAATTCTTTATATAACTCACCATCTTTAATGAAAATAACTCGTTTACAATAACTTGCCGCAAAAGCATCATGCGTTACCATTAAAATTGTTGAGTTATCATATTCATTTAGTGACTTCATGCTTTCAAGTAAATCTGTTGCAGATTTAGAATCAAGTGCTCCCGTCGGCTCGTCCCCGAAAATCATACTAGGATTTGTAACGATTGCACGCGATGCTGCACAGCGCTGTTTCTGTCCACCAGATACTTGGTATGGGAACTGACTTAAAATATGATCGATACCGAATTTCTTGGAGATTTCAAGAACACGGCGATCAATTTCATTAGCCTTTACTTTTGATAATGCAAGAGGTAACGCAATATTCTCTTTCACCGTTAACGTATCTAATAAGTTATAATCTTGGAAAATGAAACCTAAATGATCGCGGCGAAATAACGCCAACTTATCATCATTCATCTTCACGATATCTTTTCCATCAATTAAAATCTCACCGTCTGTCGCATTATCAATCGTAGAAAGAACATTTAAAAGAGTCGTCTTACCAGAACCAGAAGGCCCCATAATTCCAACGAACTCACCTTCTTTTACTTGTAAGTTAATACCTTTTAACGCTTCAAATTTATTTCCACCTGTGTCATATACTTTTTTTATATTTTTTGCTTCTAACACTGTTTTCATCCCGACATCCCTCATTTCTTCTATTCTCTATTTTCAACTATATACACTCTCTACTCTTGCCACTATCGATGTTTCTTACACAAACATGACAGTTATGTAAGGCACATAAGTAAAGACATAAAAATTTAACCTACTGAATGAAAGTACTTTGTTACTATAGCATTGGGATATCATACCATCCATTCATTCTCCTTACAGGAACATTACATTTTTGTAAGGTAAAAAAACTACCTACAAAGTTGTGCACGAAATGTCGGATGGAGCTATTTCGTTCCTGCTATTCTATGTACAGAGGAGGTCATAATATGGATTCACTTAAAAATATGAATGCAGCAATGCAGTACATTGAAGACAACCTTACACACGAAATTGATTTTAAAGAAGTTGCTAGGCTAGCTCTCTGCTCTGAATATCACTTTAAAAGGATGTTTTCATTTCTAGCTAGCATATCACTATCGGAATATATTCGCTGTCGACGTCTTACTCTTGCGGCCTTTGAACTAAAAAACAGCAATGTAAAAATCATTGATGTCGCTATTAAATATGGCTACAATTCACCTGATTCATTTACTCGTGCATTTCAAAACTTGCACGGCATAACACCTTCAGAGACCCGAAATAGTAGTCATTCTTTAAAAGCTTATTCACCGATGACCTTCCAACTATCCATTCAAGGAGGAAACGAAATGAACTATCGAATTGAAGAAAAAGAGCCATTTCGAATCATTGGTATACAAAAGCGCGTCCCAATTATTTTTAACGGTGTAAATGAAGAAATTGCTTCTATGTGGAAAAGTTTAGACCACGAATCTATTCAAACATTGAAGTCACTTTCAAATATTGAACCTACAGGAATTATTAGTGCTTCTACTAACTTTTCTGAAGGAAGAATGGAGGAAAAAGGCGAACTCGATCACTATATTGGAGTAGCTACGACAAAAGATTGTCCAAAGCAATTCAAACAACTTGAAGTCGCTGCTTCAACATGGGCTATATTTGAAGCTGTCGGTCCATTTCCTGATGCACTACAAAATGTATGGGGACGTATTTATTCTGAATGGTTCCCTTCTTCGAACTATGAACTAGCGGAAGGACCGGAAATATTGTGGAATGAAAGTAAAGACGTATCATCGCCGAATTTCAGAAGCGAGATATGGGTACCTGTTTTAAAAAAATAATATAAAGGTCTAAAATTTTTCAAAATAAAGAAGCTGCTCTTCCTCTTTAAAGGAAAAGCAGCTTTTTATTTTATCCCGCATTAACG
>NZ_BOQD01000295.1 GCF_018332515.1 Bacillus hominis
TACCGGCTCCTAAACAAGAGAGTCATGCTGATCTACCAGCTCCTAAATTTGAAGATCATAGTGATCACATTTAAAAATCCTCCCCTTCTGTCATGAAGGGGATTTTTTTAAGTTCATATTTACTTTCTCAACTTTTTTAGATGAGAAGCTTCTATAGTATTTCTCATCTAAAAAACAAACACTATATAACTTAAAACACCATAATTTTCTCATTTACAAGAAAATTATTTATCAAGTGAATATTCCGTATTTTCGTATATTTTTATGCTAACATTATAGACAAAACTCAATAGATTATTCTGAGGGGGGATTTTATGAATACCTTATTAACTGGAAGTACATACGCAACAAAACACTTAGAGGCATGGTATCATGCAATCTTAATTCAAAATGTTACAGAAGCACAAACCTGCTATCATGCAGCAACTCAAGAACACAAAGAAATTCTTTTAAAAGAAGATGGTGTAAACTCATCTTACCATTTATTTTTTAATTTATTAAAATTCCGTTATGCAGTATTCACTGATGGACTATCCATTACAAAAGATAGTTTTGATGCAATTGATGCTATTACTATCCCAGCTGATTTACAACTATCCTACTTATATCACTATTACAAAGCAATTTACTTTACTGCATTAAATAAATTTGAAAAAGCTGATGATTATTTCGAAAAAGCAAAATCATCTTTAACTAGTCTTTCTACTGTGGAACAGGCTGATTTCTATTACAGATATGCAGTATATCATTTTCAGATGCAGCAACCAAGCCAAGCCATCTTATACGCTACTAAGTCCCTAGAAATTTTCCAAACATTAAATGAATGCACAAGAAATATAACTTCATGTTTAAGTGTACTAGGCGGATCTTATGTAGCAGTTGGTCATTATGAAAAAGCTGAGGAATTATACTATACAGCCATCGATATGTTACAAAAAAATAATGAAGAGTCTTTACTTCTTCATGTACGAAATAACCTAGGCACACTCTATGCAAATAAAAACTTGTCAGAACAGGCCATTCGTCAACTGTCGGAAGTAATAGAAAAAATGCCCAAACACTATAAAGCATTATTCTTACTCGCACAAGAAAACGGAAAACTAGGAAATATAGAGTTAGCAAATAAATACATTCAAACTGGCAAAGAAATTATTTTACAACTAAACAATGAGGAATATAAACATCATTTTAATATTTTAGAAGCTATTATAAATAAATTTGAATTAGAACAATTAGAGCGAGTTATACAAGAAGGAATTGACTATTTTAATGAAGAATCTTTATTCAGTTATACTTCTGATTATTGCGAGAAAATAGCCACTTTATATCACAAAAAGGAACTCTTCGAAAAAGCTAGTGAGTATTTTTACAGCAGTATTGAAGCTAAAAAAAAGAATGAAAGAAGGTTATGAAAATGAAGAAAACAATTGGTAAAATCGCTTTAGGTATTGCATTTACTGGTATTTTTTCTTTTGGGTTAAACGCTAATCTGACAAGCCAAGCTGGACATGAACATTTCCCTGCACCGCAAAAACCTGACTTTGTTCAATCCGTTGACGTAAGTAAAGACTACAATTCAACAACAGCTGAAAAAGCACTTTAAAAATGAAAGACCTTCAATTAAGAAGGTCTTTTTAATTGCACTTATTTAGTTAATGTAATCAAATATTTTTTCATAGCCAAATGGTAGTACAAATGATACTAAACAGCCTATTACAACTGACGTACTGGATAAAAGAATAAATTTCCGAAATGATATATCATTCCTCTTGTACCCGATAAAACATGCTTTTATTATAACAAAAACAGTCATCATTATGATAATAGTTGAAAAAGCGGCAACTAAAAACACTTCCATTTTGTTCCTCCCTACATAATACCTTAACCGTAATTTTACCATTAAATGAATATACTATAGATAAAATGTTTTTATATGCCTCCGACGGGATTCGAACCCGCACTCCTTTCGTAAGCATAGACTAAGGGGAACACGCTTCCCTACGGAATTCCACCTGTCTCAGCTTATTTGCTTTTCGGTGTTTCTGAAACCTTCGCCTTGCGACCCGGTGCGACATGTTTTCCGGCGCTCTTCCCTTCTAGAGCTACGGAGGCATTTTTCTTCCAAGTAGAATATATTTTCTACAAAAATAGTATTCTACCTTTAGTTAACAAAAACTCCTCACTTTATTTCTTTCATCAACTCCGCAATCCCCCTACTTCCCTCACTCCCAACTTTCTCAAGTTCTTCTATAACTAACCCTCGTCTCTCTACAGAATGATTTTGACTTAACTTCGCTTTTCCTTCTATTTTATTTACCTTTATCTTGAATCCAACTATTCCCCGACTTAATCCTTTCATATAATTCGGATCTACATCATTCAGCGAGTAGGTACTCTTTGAATTTTCATATTTATGTACTAAATCTTGAAGAGAATCTATTAATTCTTGTTCATCTTCAACAATTTCTAATTCACCATATACATGCACAGCAATGTAATTCCATGTTGGTACTGCTTTGTTTGTTTCATACCATGACGGAGAGATGTAACTATGTGGCCCTTGGAATATAGCTAGTACTTGTTGATTCCCAATGTCTTTCCACTGTTCATTCGGACGTGCGAAATGTCCATGTAAAGTAAGAGTCTCCCTATTTAATAACAACGGTAAATGCGTTGCATATGGTTCTCCATTATGTTGAGAAAATAGCATTGCAAAGCTATTTTGTTCAATTATTTCGTACTTCATCTCTTCATCTTGTATTGCGAAGTATTTTGGTATGTACATAAGCTCCCTCTTTTCTTATCTTTTATTTCTCATTATATTTAAGTCTCGTAACACTCAACAGGGCCAGTTTGTATTTGTTTTATAATGGCAGCCTTCTATCTAAAAAGAATAGACCGCATGTACTTCTGCCGCCTTAGTTTATTTCCCCCAATATATTTGTAATAAATGCCGTCTTACCTTCACTATAATCGGCTCGACTTTTCGGCTCTCTTGCTAAACTTTCCTTTAAGCGCCCATATTTAATAGCAACATCGGTATGTTCACGCAGATAATTACGAAACGTTACATGTTTTCTCAACTCTTCACTATTTTTGTCACACACATATAGATGATGTTCCATCCAAACTGTATTTCCCCCGCTCCATGGAACGAAAGTATCCTTTCTTCCAAATGCCTCTCTCCCTTTAAAGCTCCATTCTGCTTGATGATAGTACCCTATCGTTTCAAGCTTTTTTATTACTTCAGGAAACATTTCGTAATCTTCTATTACAATATCAATATCTAATATTGGTTTTGATGCAAGTCCTTTAACAGATGTACTCCCAACATGTTCAATGGCTAAAACAAGTTCTTCCATTGCATTGTTAATGAGAGTTTGTAGTTTGTAAAATTCACTTTCCCATTTAGTATTATATTTTTCAATAATTATAAATCGTTTCAATTCATTCATCCTTCTCAACTCATTTTTATACCGCTATTTGCGGGTAGTAAGACTAATAATCAGTGAGGACTGTCCCCACTGATTACATTTGCACTTTATAACCTCTGAATATGCGTATCCTTAAAATCAGTTTCATACTTCAATCCATACCCAAGCATTCGATCCATCCCAATATGCGCTGTCCATATTAAACCAACCATTAAGATCGTATCCATCTTTACATAGACCCCTATTAAAACAAGTATTATTGATATGATATATGTGTGAAATAGATTATAAATTTGCGCACCGACATGATTGTTTATCATGTATGCTACCATCGCTAAATCAGGCGCAAAAAGTAATACAATAAATAATAACCAACTAAATCCACATAATGCATATATATAAATCACAGCTAACAAGACGACAAATCCTTCAAAGTGTATAATTCGTTTCTCCAAACTTCATCATTCCTTATCTGTTAGCTTGAAAATCTTATTCGGATTCAAAATATTTTGCGGATCAAGAGCTTTTTTTATTTTTTCCATTACTAAAAGCGCTGCCCCATGTTCTTCTTCTTGATACTTTCTTTTTCCGATTCCAACGCCATGTTCTCCAGTACATGTTCCGCCTCGTTTAAGAGCATATAAAACAATACTTTCGTTTATTTCATCCGCCTTTTTCACTTCATCTTTATCGTTTGGATCAACCATTAATAGCACGTGAAAATTCCCGTCTCCTACATGACCAAGAATACCACCAACAAGACCTACTTTATCTAATACCTCTTTCGCATGTTGTATTGCGCCAGCTAATTCCGAAATTGGTACACAAACATCCGTACTCATTAGCTTTTTACCAGGATAACTATGAACGTAAGAGTATGCTAAGTTATGCCTTGCATCCCATAATTTATTTCTCGCCGCTGTTTCAGTTTCAAAAGCAACTTCTTTACATTTATGATCAAAAACAATTTCCTTCGTAAACTCGATATCTTGCGTTAGCCCTGCTTCATTTCCGTGAAACTCTAAAAACAGTGTTGGTTCTTCTCTGTAATTTGTTTCATTATAATGATTTACCTGTTTCATAGATAGTTCATCAACAAGTTCTATTCTCGCAATTGGAATACCAGCTTGCAATATATGAATAACAGCTTCTACTGCATCATTTATAGTTGGGAACGATGCTCTCGCAGCCATAACATGTTCTGGTATGCCGTATACTTTTAATGTTAGCTCTGTAAAGCATCCAAGCGTACCCTCTGATCCTACGAAAATACCATTTAAATGATAACCTGATGATGACTTCGCTGCTAAATTGCCAGTATGTATCACTTGTCCGTCAGCAAGTACCACTTCTAAATCACGAACTTGATCACGCATTACGCCATACTTAACAGCTGTCGTTCCGCTCGCATTTGTAGCAGCCATGCCTCCTAACGTTGCATCTGCCCCCGGATCTACACTAAAAAACAAACCGTATTTCTTTAGTTCTTTATTAAGCTGAGAGCGAGTTACTCCTGGCTGTACTCTCACAAGAAAATCTTTCTCTCTTATTTCAAGTATTTTGTTCATTAATGAAAAATCAACCGTAATCCCCTTTTCATAAGGAATTATATGGCCCTCTAAACTAGAACCTACCCCAAATGGAATGACAGCCTTTCCGTGGTGACTCGCTACTTTCATAATCTTGCTAACTTCCTCAGCAGTTTTCGGATACACAACTACATCCGGTAAACTACTAGTATGATATGATTCATCTTTACTATGTAACTCTCTTACTGTCTTATTAACCACTACTCGATCTTCAGGAAGTACATCCTTTAATTCATTTACTAAACGTTCAATTGTTATTTCCATAACGAGCTCCCCTTTTATATTATTTACTCCACAATAATTATACCATTTTTATACAAAATAATCAGAATAGTGAGATTCCTGTGATTTTATATAAAAAAAGAACTTGCAGTATTCCCTACAAGTTCTTTTTTATAAAACTACATTTTAGACGATTTCTTCAATAAAATCATAAACCAAACTAAAGTAAATGCCATCATAGAATGAGAGAAACCTACAATATAAGTTAACCCTTTAAAGTCCGCCCCATTTAGTTGAAGAAGTCCTCTCGCTGCCAGCGATCCTAACATTAAAGTTAATGCTATATTATGTAAAACAAACCATTTATTAAATCCTTTCACTTCATGAAAAGCGAATACTTTCGCTAATCCTAAAGCAATTAAAAAGAAGAAAAAGCCAAGTACTAACGTATGCGTATGCAAAAGATTTAATAGTGTAGATCCTAGTATCCCTTTAAATTTTCCATACTCCCTAGCGAATATTCCTGATAGTAAACCAATAATTAAATAAGTAAACGATGCGTTATATAATTTCTTCATTATGTACCTCCTTAAGTAGAATGTGTAGTGTGTCATATTTAGTAATAATGATAGTTATATAGTAAAAACTCCTAGTTTCCTAGGAGTCATTGTATATGCATCTCACTCTTTCCAGTTAATCCTAATTATAAAATATCCTTTTATACAAAACAATCGAATTTTATGTGAACAAGTAACTCTCAATTAAAATAACTTGCACTTTTATTTCGCACAATCCATACTAATTGTTATAACTTTAAAGGGGGTGCAATAGATTGATAGTTTTAGAAACTGAACGTCTCAATCTTCGTTGGTTTGATATAAAAGATGCTCCGTTTATTCTCGAGTTAGTAAACGATCCTGCATGGATTCAGTTTATTGGTGATAAAGGGGTTAAAAACTTAGAAGACGCAAAAAATTATATTGTAAACGGGCCAATCGATATGTATAACAAAATTGGATTTGGTCTTTACTTAGTAGAAAGAAAAGAAGATCTTACCCCGCTTGGTATGTGCGGTCTTATTAAAAGAGATTCATTAGAAGATGTTGATATCGGCTTTGCCTTTTTAGAAAAATTCCGTTCAAAAGGATACGGCTATGAGTCGGCTTCTGCGGTAATAGAATACGGTGTGCAAAAGCTAGGAATGAAACGAATTGTAGCAATTACTTCTACAGATAATGTTGATTCAGGAAACCTTTTAGAAAAAGTAGGATTGCGATTCGAAAAAATAATTTCAGACTCAGGAGAAGAGCTAAAGTTATTTGGATATAACGCATAAAAAGGTCGCCATTCACGGCCATAGCCATCAACTTAAGAAAATCAATAAAATAATCAAATTAGGGCACCCTTTCA
>NZ_BOQD01000296.1 GCF_018332515.1 Bacillus hominis
ACCGACTGGTGCTACTGGGTCATCTGGATTAGGACTTCCAGCAGGATTGTACGCATTTAACTCCGCTGTGAGTAGCATCAATGTTGGGATTAACACACCTGTACCATTTAATACCGTTGGGTCACAGCTCGGTACAGCGATTACTCAATTAGATAGCAATGCTTTCACCATACACCAAAATGGATTATATAAAATTACTGTGATCGTATATACTGCAACATCAGGTTCACTAGGTGGCATTGAAATTCAAGCGAACGGCGTAAAAATACCAGGTGCTGGAAGAAATTTAGTTTCACTCGGGGCACCTATCGTTATCCAAGCGATTACACAAATTACAACAGCTCCAATATCAGTTGAAGTAATTGGTATAGAGGCGGTATTATCACTAGCTGTTGGTACGGGGGCATCAATCGTTATTGAAAAAATCGCGTAATTGTTTCCTTAGCAGTAAAACTGGTACCAGTTTTACTGCTTTCGCAATTTTATAGGTAACATCCCAACCTCATCCTAAATGTGGATGTACATCGTCCCTATAGCTTGAATATAATTACAAAAGCGATATTCTTCCTTATTATGTATGACTTTCCATAAATAGTGGAATAAATGTATGAACAGTCTACTTGCATATTATTTTTTACAATCACGTCATCATCACACTTACTAGGCTATAGAAAGGAATACATACCGTGAAAGATACGAACTCTAAATATCAAATAGACTACATACTAATCTTTATTTTATTTGCCATCGGGACTGTTAGTTGCTTTGCTATTGCAAGTGCACAAGCTTCTTTACCACCATTTTTACAAAACATAAATTTTGCATTAAAACAAATTCAATGGTATGTCATTGGATTTGTGGCCATTGGCGTTATTATGATTATTGATTTCGATCGATATAAACAAATTGCTTGGTATTTGTATAGCTTTGCCCTCACACTTCTTATTGGTCTAGAACTTCAAGTTCCGGGTGCCGTTACGATTAAAGGGGCTACCGCATGGTATAGACTCCCAGGCATCGGAAACTTTCAACCTTCTGAAATTATGAAATTATTTTTAATCATCATCATTGGACAAATTATAGCAAATCATAATGAAAAGTACTTTTTCCGGACAACCCGTGAAGATTTTATTTTACTTGGAAAAATATTCGCAGCTAGTTCACCTCCACTACTTTTAATCGCAAAAGAACCTGATTTAGGAAACACTATGGTAATATCAGCAATGCTTGCAGCAATGATTTTAGTTTCTGGTATACGTTGGCGCCTTATCCTCGGATTAACCTCCGTCATTTTCGTCATAGGCTCTACCTTAATATATATTTATTTCACTCATACAGAGTTCTTTAAAGAGTATATTCTAAAAGAATATCAATTAAACCGCTTCTATGGCTGGCTATCCCCTTACGAATATGACGCACAAGGATACCAATTAAGACAGGCATTCTTAGCTACCGGATCAGGAGAAATGCAAGGAAAAGGATGGGAAAATGGACAAGTATATTTTCCAGAGCCACATACAGATTTTATTTTTACAAATGTCGCTGAACAATTCGGTTTTTTAGGAGCAAGTGTTATTATTTCACTTTTTTTCTTACTCATTTACCGAATGATCCATATCGCTTTAGAAAGCAATGAACCTTTCGGTAGTTATATTTGCGCTGGTACAATCGGAATGTTCACCTTCCAAGTATTCCAAAATATTGGGATGACAATCGGTTTACTCCCTATTACAGGAATAACATTACCTCTTATGAGCTATGGTGGGAGTTCACTACTCACATACATGATTGCTATTGGATTTATTTTAAACGTACGTTCAAGAACGCATATCTTTATGTTTAAATGAACCATATCGGAAAACGGTATGTTTTTTTCTATATTCATTTTAGATATACTAATGAAAAAATGAACTGGAGGTTTACATATGAAATATGACATTATAGGTGATATTCACGGATGCTTCCAAGAGTTTCAAGATTTAACAACGAAACTAGGATATAACTGGGCTAGTGGTCTCCCTATACATAACGCCAAACGAAAGCTAGCATTCGTTGGTGATATTACAGACCGCGGCCCTCATTCATTACGTATGATAGAAATCGTATGGGAGCTCGTAATAAATAGAAAAGAAGCTTATTATGCGCCTGGGAATCATTGTAATAAACTGTATCGTTTTTTCCTTGGGCGTAATGTTTCAATCGCTCATGGACTCGAAACAACTGTTGCCGAATATGAGGCATTACCTTCTAATAAACAACAAATCATAAAAGAAAAGTTCATTACGCTTTACGAGCAGTCCCCACTGTATCACATACTGGATAACAAAAAATTAATCGTGTGCCATGCTGGCATTCGTCAGGATTACATAGGAAGAAATGATAAAAAAGTGCAAACATTTGTATTATATGGTGATATTACAGGGGAAAAGCATCCTGACGGCTCACCTGTACGCCGAGATTGGGCGAAAGAGTATAAGGGGGAAACATGGATTATATATGGACATACACCCGTCAACGAACCTCGCTTTGTGAATCATACAATCAATATTGATACTGGCGCTGTATTTGGTGGCAAACTAACTGGACTTCGTTATCCTGAACTGGAGACCATTTCCGTCCCTTCTTCCCTACCTTTTGTCACTGAGAAGTTCCGCCCAATTTCATAATTACATTTACCTTTGTACAATTCATCCCAGTACGTATAAAGGATGATTTCTAGGCAAATTCCTCGTTAAAAATTGGTCATACAGTAAAAAAAGATGCTATGAAGTGCATCTTTTTTTTACTATGCGGCATATACTGTCGCAGGAGGTGACGGAATGAAGAAAAAACAATCTAAACAAAAAAGAAATTTCTCTCCTTTATATCATCCCATATATGGAATTAATAACTGGTGTAGCATACGAGCTGCGGCTATTGAAGAGATAGAAGAACGAGAGGAAATAAAAACAGGGAAATCGAGAGGAACATATATTTCTTTAGAACATGCTGTTATGAGACGAATTATAGATAACAGAAAAATAAAGGCACTACAAAAAAAGAAACGACTTTCTCATAACAATGAGCCTATACTTGAGTCAAAGAATTTACAGGAGAATATAAACAAAGAAATTCCTGAAACAATTAAAGAAAAAATCCAAGCTGAAATTCCTAAAGCAATTAAAGAAAAGGCCCAAGCTGAAATTCCTAAAGCAATTAAAGAAAAGGCCCAAGCTGAAATTCCTAAAGCAATTAAAGAAAAGGTCCAAGCTGAAATTCCTAAAGCAATTAAAGAAAAGACCCAAGCTGAAATTCCCACCAATATTATACAGCAAGTAACAAAAATAAAAGAGGGATTAATTTTAACCAATGACATAAAAAAAGAGGATTCTATTATCACTCCCCCGCCTATACTTTCACCTACTCCTGCAGAGAATGAAAAAGTAGCCAGATACGCATATAAGGAGGGCCTTCACTCTACAGCTGACGGGATAGCCTCACATGCAGAAGGATTTCTTACTCATACAGAGGGTGCCTTTTCTCATGCAGAAGGTTCAAAAACAAAAGCAACTGGACATAGTTCGCATAGTGAAGGAAGTGAAACGACAGCAGGCGGTTCTTATTCTCACGCGGAAGGAAAACATACAATTGCTTTCGGCGAAGCAGCACATGCAGAAGGAACCGCAACTATCGCTAACGGATTCTCATCTCATGCGGAAGGAAATCATACATCAACAGCTAATTTTGCAGGTAGCCATATTATGGGTAAATTTGGTACAGCAGAAGAAGCCTATTCCTGGTTTATTGCAAATGGGACAAATGACACTGATTATAATATAGGTGCCAAATGGCTTGCCCATAACGGAGAAATGTATATCGATGGTGCTTCTTACAATGCGGGCGGTACTGATTTTGCACAAATGTTTGAGACAGCAGATCATATCCCTATTGATACCGGTTATTTCATTACATTTAGTAGCGAAGAAAAAATTCGAAAAGCTACTTCTAATGATACATTCATATTAGGCATATCTAGCGCTACTCCTGCTCTCATAGGAAATAGCGGTGCCTTAAGTTGGCAAAAACGCTATAAAACAGATAGCTTCGGAAAACGTCAATATGCGCGTACTGATACGCAAGAAATACAACCTCTTTTAAATACAGAATGGGATCCAGCTTGTAAGTATATATCAAGAAGAGACCGTACTGAGTGGCTTCCTGTCGGATTAATTGGACAAATGTTAGTACGTGATGACGGCACTTGCGAAACACACGGGTATTGTCGTCCAAATGATGACGGCATTGCTACAAAAGCTGAAAGTGGCTTTTTCGTTATAAAGCGTACTGGTGAGAATCAAGTTTTAATATTATTCCGCTAAAAAAAGGGAACAAAATTCTT
>NZ_BOQD01000297.1 GCF_018332515.1 Bacillus hominis
AGAGGACCCAATTCCATTTTTTCTATATTCCTTATCAACATACACAGAATGTTCAATTGAATATTTATAGGCAGGCCACGCTCTAAATGGGCCGAATGTCGCAAATCCTACTACTTTATTATCTAGTTCGTATACGAAAATTGGATAGCCATCAGCCTTTTTTTGTTCATACCAATCTATTCTATTTTCAAGGGTTACAGGTTTATACGTATATACAGCTGTTGTATAAAGTATCGCATCATTATAAATATCTAAAATATATGCTAAATCTCTTTTAGTTGCTTCCCTTATCATTGTTTTCTTCCTTTCATAATGTTTATCTTCTTTCACTATCTTTTTAACAGTTTTATTTTACCGAAATTTCTGTTTTATTTCCACACACGAATACTGGCTTTTCGGAAACCATCAAATATATTTATCGCAGCAGATAACGTGTAAATGAAAATTCCACCACCGATTAACCACGTGTTAAATTCCTCTGGGGAAATAGTAAATGCATTTGCCAAATACGTAATAAATCCTTCGTTAAATAAATGCGGATTTACTACAATTACAATGAATACTATTGTTCCGGCTACTTGAAGAATAGCATTCCCAATTGCCAATCTTTGCGTCCATTGTCCCTGTACTAACTTATAAAGAGATATAGCTACTTCGAAAACGATCATAACCAAAATAATTGGCCAGTATTGAAGTAAAACATCTTGATTAAACGTTGGCGCGACAAACTTCAGTCCGTTTTCCGTACCATGATATACGCCTACAAGATGATTCGCATAAAAGTAAAGTGTAGCCCATATTGCCGTCCACATTAAACCTCCAAAAACTTCAAACTTTGAGATCGCCTTTTTCTTCGGGATATACGAGATATTTTTTAAATCATCTGGCGTCCATTTTTTTAAGCTTGTTGTTAATGGGTGTGGATCCTTTTCTTTATCAGTTCTTTCTATAACAGCAAATACAAGTGTCAACCAGAAAAATACATGGAGGCCTACTTCGACAATTTCCCCAATGCCTTTACCTATCAATTTTAAAATAACATCTAATACTGCTTGATCACCACTATAGCCTATAACATTTTCTGCAACCATTGAAATAAGTGCAATAACAGCTGCAATTGGTATAATCATTTTTAATAACGTCGTATATACATCAAAATAACGTGGTCCAATTAAATGCATCGGTTTATCCAAATAGCCATTAGCTAATGAAACTGGACTTCCCAATTTTTCGAGTACGCCCTTCACATCATCCTCATTATAATCGTCTGGTAACATATCCTCTATCGTTGACCGTAGTTCAAGTGTAATATCTTCACGATTTTTTTCGGGTAATCTCTTCGCAACTTCATGGACGTAAATATCAATCAAATTCATTTTCGTCCTCCTCCTTTAATAGGTTATAAAGTTCTTTCGAATCCTTTATCCATTCCTTTTTCAACTGCAAAAATATCTCTAATCCATATTCACTTAAAACATAATACTTTCGAGGTCTACTCTCCGTTTTATCCCAACTACTCGTCACTAGTTCTTGCTTTTCTAATCGGCGAAGTAGTGGATATAAAGTACTTTGATCAATTATAATCCCCGATTGCTCCAATAATTGGACCAGTGAATATCCATACTGCGGTGTTCTTAATTGGCTTAAAACCGCTAATGTTAATGTCCCTCTTCTTAGCTCAGTAATTAACGAATTTAATAAAGCATCCATTTATTCACCTCATTTCCATTACTATATGTCATACAGTATATGTTTTATACTATGTATCGTACAGTATTAGTGTGACAAAAGCAATGATTATTTACCAAAAAAATACATAATTAAAAGCACAAACTATATGATTTGTGCTTTTATAGCTAACTTAAATACCTATAACATTCTTAACTTTGTACCTTTGGTAATATATATTCTCCTTTTTCTTTAGGAAATGGGACAACCTCTACAATCGCCTCAACATTGATTACTCCATATACATGCGGGTATTCTTGACCGTTTGAAGCAAGTTCATATTTTATTTCTGCTTTTACTCGAGATGGATCAATTGTAAGTAATAAAACATCTTTTTCATGATTGAAATGTTTTTGAGCAACTTCTAAAACTTGGTCTAATAATGAACAATGAATAAATCCCTCTTCTTTAAGGGAGGCTTCATTAATCTCTCCAATTGTTTTTGCGATTTCCCAATTTCTTTTTGTTATTACTTTTGTAATCATACTCATTCTCTCCCCTATCTTTATATAGAAAAACAAGAGGATTTTCTGTTCATCACTAGAAAAACCTCTTGAATTTGTTATATATTTTTATCTCTTAATTAACGGAGATACTTCCCCACTATAGAAAAGCCATAAATCATGCAGCGACCTTGTACATCCGACATACAATAACTTCGCATCATGTTTTGTATTTTTGTAATGCTCCTCATCAACGTCGATTAGAAGTACTGCATCAAATTCTAACCCTTTCGCCAAGTATACAGGTACTACCGAAATACCACCTTCATATTTGCTTTGATCTGCTTCAATGACGTTAACAGTCAATCCTGCATTTGTTAATTTCTCATACATTTGTCGGCACTCTTCATCCGTTCTTCCAATTACTGCAATTGTTTTCACATCTTCATTTTGCAAATGCTGTAATGTCTTCAAAACTTCAGTAAATTGATCCTCTGCATGAATTACCTTTACTTCTTCACCACTACGGAAAACAGGTGTAGCAAGTCCTACTGGTATTTCCGCATTCTTTATTATTTCATTCGCAAATTCAATAATTTCTTTTGTAGAACGATAACTTCTCGTCAATTCATAATAACCTGTTTCTTGGAATACTTCCTTAAAAGCATTCCAGTCTTCAATTCCTTGATAATCATAAATCGCTTGAGATAAATCACCTAATATAGTGAAAGAATTACCTAGTGTAATTTCTTTTAGTACATAAACTTGGAATGGTGAGAAGTCTTGCGCTTCATCAATAACGACGTGATGAAACTTCTGTCCGATTTCAATTCCAGTTATTCGATGATGTATGTAAATTAGAGCTGGTAAATCTTCTCCATACACTTCTTTTTTACGACAATTCTTTTCTGTTTCTTGCACTAATTCTTCAGGTAATACGTCGAGTATTTCTTTACTTTTCAACATTGAACTGTATAGTGAAAGTGGGCTCATTTTCGGCCAAAAATTCATATATGTGTTCAATCTCTTTGTCGCTTCTTTTTTTAGTAACTTTTTCTCGTTTGTTTCTCCAAACTTTTTAAGTTCAATTTCAATCCAGCGCTTCATTCGGCCGACTAAACGTTCTCTTCTTTTCTTTAATGGATAATGTTTATATTCAACTTGCATCCATTTTTTAACGTCTTCCACTGGAATAACTGCTTTATCCCACGCCTCAAAATCTTTTGTCGGTACTAAATCTTTTTCAAATTGAACCAGTCTCTCTTCAATAAACGACTTAAACTCCAGCGTTCCTTTTAATTTACCGAGCATAACCTTTTTTTCATCGCGATTAATTGAAAATGCTTCTTTCAATTTTTCTTCTGTCTGCTTTAGTTTCACAGAACCCTCTAACATACGCAATGCCCAATCTGGAAACGTTGTTTGACTAATATTTCCTACACCTAATTCAGGAAGTACACTCGAAATATAGTCTAAAAACAAACTGTTTGGAGCAAATACAATCATTCTCTCCGCCTCTAGTTGTTCACGGTATTCATAAATTAAAAAAGCAAGGCGATGTAAAGCGATCGTTGTTTTTCCGCTTCCCGCAACCCCTTGAATTAATAATGGTAAATTTCTTTCCGCACGAATAATATCATTTTGCTCCGATTGTATAGTCGAAACGATATCTTTCAATTTATTATCTTTATTCTCACCTAATCGATATAGAAGAAAATCATCAGCATGCGATACATCTTCATTTCCTTTTACATATGTATCAACAACACGTTCAAGCTCTCTTTTTCGAATGGAAATATTTCTTTTTAAATAAACATCGCCTTCTACTAACCCGTCTGGTGAATGATAAAACGCTAATTCTTCTCCGCCGGTAAATGAATAAAACATACTTGCGACAGGTGCTCGCCAATCAATAACCATCGGTTTCATCGTATCTTTATCTGAAACACCTACTTTACCGATGTAAATCGGCATAACATCTTCTTTGCCATCCTCCTGGAAGTCTAATCTTCCAAAGTACGGCTCTTGCACACCGATACGTAAGTTTTGTCTATTAGACTCCCTCATACTTTCAAGAATTTGCTCTTTAAAATCTTCTCCATAATAAACCGGGATTTTTTCAAGCTGCTCTAATTGCTCATCCATCGTACATAAAATATCTTTCATTTTCTGTAATTCTTCTTCAAATATGTTACTCATTTGATGATTCCCTCCTGTCCGTTCCAATTTTTTCAGTCGAGATATAATTCTATAAAAAACACAATCATAAAGTCAATAGTTTAAGTGAGAATTTTCCAAAATAAAGAAAAGGTAGGGATAAGCCCATACCCATCAGCTAAGATTTTGAAGTATCCTCAAAGGAAATTTTTTTCTCTATATTTATTTATGAGAATTACATTCATTTTTTTGTTTTGAGAAACAATCAATTTTTCATTTACATGCAGGAATTACATACTTACCGAATAAATCTAAAGATGAAAGCACTTTATGCTGTTCTAGTCCACCAAAATTCATTACTGCCATAAAATTCGTAACACCTATTTCTCTGTAGGACTGAATTTGTTTAATAACTTCATCAGGACCCCCTATTACTGGGTTAAATTTACATTTAAAGTCTTCATATGAAATATTCGTCCCACGCGGAGTATTCATAAATAGTTGATAAGGACCTTTTGCATTGGATTCAGCCTCTGCATATGTTTCACCAACATGGACATGAAATGCAACAGGGATTTCCAGCTCCTCTGGATTACCGTATCCTGACTTTAGGTACGTATTCTTGTAAGTATCAATCAGCTTTGCTAATTCATCTCGTGATTTACTAAACCCAAGCCCCATGAAATTGTTTCCCATACTAGCAACATGACTAACACCTGTTTCACTAGAGGTTGCAATCCAATGAGGTGGAAAAGGAGCTTGTATGGGCTGAACATTAAGTTTAAGGTCTTTGTATTGATAAAAGTTCCCTTGATGAGAAAAAATCTTGCCTGACCATGCCTTACGTAGCACTTCTAAAGACTCATTAAAACGTTCAGTTTTGTCCTCCAATGAAATATTATAGCCATCAAATTCCTTCTGTGCATATCCACTACCTAGCCCTAAATCTAATCTTCCGTTTGATAAAAGATCGACCATCGCATAATCTTCAGCAACTCGTATAGGGTTGTGTAATGGCAGTACTGAAACACCCACACCGAGGCGAATTCTATTCGTTCTTTGAGATACCGCAGCGAGCAGAACTGCTGGAGAAGGATTAATACCAAAATCTGAGAAGTGATGTTCTGCAAACCATACCCCATCAAAATTCACTTCTTCAGCCCGAACGGCTTGCTCCAATACCTCATTATAGAATTGTCTAGGTGTTCGGGATAATCGATTGGGGTAATTATCAAATATGGTTAAGGTACTAAATTTCATTTAATATCGCTCCTGATACTTTATATTCATTTCTATATTTCATAGATTTTTTACATAAAACCTAAATGTTATTATTAATATTTTAGTTATCCGAATCATTCCACTTACGACTTATTTCTAGGCCATAATCCATATCGTAAACTTCTTTTATAGCTTTAACTTTTTCAAGACTTTCATCGCTAAACACAGGTTTGTTTTCAAAAGAATGAAGAACAATTCTTTCAAGAAGAACACCTAATGAAATATCATGATATTCTGCCATCGCTTTCAAAACTTTTACCATTCTTTTTTCCATCCTAATTCCAGTTTGCACACGTTCAACTTTAATTTTTATATTCTTTTCATTTATTTGCTCATTATTTTGTTTCATAATTTCACATCCTTACCGTAAATAACACTATTTTGTTACCTTAATAACAAGGTAACATTATAACACTGATGTATATTTTGTCAATTGTGTCATTATATTATTGATTAACATAATAGATTTTCGTCCTATTACTATTATCAAGATAATGTAAATTTGTATCCATATAACGAAAAACGCTATTCTTTTTATAGGAATATAAAAAATGAGAAATTCGACTGAAAACAAAATAAAAAGCAGATAATGAATGATTCCATTATCTGCTTACCAATTTATCCTTAGCTGCTTTTATTATATTTTTTGATACACGATCCAATCCCCAGAATCAATGATTTTCTTTAATATCTCTTTATCATGAGCAACATACACATATGCATGTATTTCTTTATCAGCAAAATATGCCGTTTGTGTAATTCGATCATATAAATCAGTCTCTGCATTACCTGTATATTCTTCGAGTTCATCTAACTTTTGCAAAACCTCATCATCTACTTCGTAAACTTCACCATATACTTTCTCCTCACTTGGGCAAATCATTGCAGGATACCCTTCGTTTGTATCGAAAAGCTTACCGTACACCCAAGCCTCTTCTGCGATACAGGTTGCACCTTGTATATAATGAGCATTCGTTTGCCCTTTTCTTAACGTGCCATAAACGAAAACATGATGCATATATCCCTATCCCCTTTATATGTCTCTACTTTCTTATTTGTAAATACGCACGAATCATAAAGTAACTCACTTCATTCGGAAGCTGTTCTTTATTAGATTTCAGACCACCCTCTGCATTTTGAACGGCAGTTTCAATAAGAGATTCATACTCTGCTGGAACAAAGCTTTGCCAATTCACTTCCATACCATCTTCAAAAGAGCGAACTAAATGGTTTTCAATCGTTTGTCTTGATAGACCTCTATCTTTCGCAATCTCACTTAAATCAATGCCTTGTTTATACATTTCATACGTTTCTAAATGAGAATTTGCTGAAGCTTTTCCAGACTTTTTACGCTCTGTAACAACTTCCGTCTTAATCGTTTCAGCATAATTTGGATTTTCTTCAATAAAGTGCTGAACTGCTTGTAAGAAGTGAGAACCGTACTTTACAAGTTTATGTTCCCCAATTCCTTTTACAGTAAGAAGCTCGGAATCATTTCGTGGCATTTTTGCACACATATCTTTTAATGTTTGGTCAGAGAAAATAACGAACGGAGGAACACCTTCTCCTTGTGCAATTTCTTTACGCACATCACGAAGCACTTCAAATAAAGGATGATCTTGAACAATTTGTCTCGTTTCTACTCGTTCTTTTCGTAAAACATTCTCTTTACCAAGCAATACTTCTTTCCCTTTTTCCGTTACTTTTAATGTCGGATATGTACCATGTTCAACTGCAATTAACTCGTCCGAAATTAAAAACTCAATAAACTCACTTACTTCTTTTACACTGCGGTTTGATAAAAGACCATACGTTGGCAAAGTATGAAAATTAAATTCAATAACTTTCTTATTTTTCGATCCAGTTAATACTTGCGCGATCATTTGTTTTCCAAATCGTTGGTTCGTCCTGATCATACACGATAGAACCATTTGTGATTCTCTCGTCACATCAATACTTTCACGATCGTCAGTACAATTACCACAGCGGCCACAATCTTCCTTCGGTTCTTCTCCAAAGTATTGCAAAATAAATGATTGTAAACATTGTTCTGTATGACAGTAGTCCGTCATATTTTGTAGTTTTTCAAGTTCATTTGAAAAACGTGATTCTCCAGTTGATTGATCAATTAAAAAGCGCTGCACTTGCACATCTTGAGAAGAATATAGCAAAATACATTCACTATCTAATCCGTCACGACCAGCACGTCCTGCTTCTTGATAGTAACTTTCCATATTTTTTGGAAGTTGATAATGAATAACGTAACGAATATTAGATTTATCAATCCCCATTCCAAACGCTGATGTCGCTACCATAACGCTGATTTCATCTCGTAAAAAGAGTTCTTGCTGTTCATTTCGATCGTGATCGCTCATACCAGCATGATATTTCGATACCGAAACTCCTGCTTTCCCTAAATCTTCATATAACTGATCGACTACTTTTCTTGTCGCTGCATAAATAATCCCAGATTCCTTCTGATTTTGACGAATATAATCTGCTAAATACGCATTACGATCCTGTCCTTTAATTACTGAAAACGATAAGTTCTCGCGCTCAAACGTTGTCATAATTGTATTTTCTTGATTAATTTCAAGCGTATTGCAAATATCATCACGTACTTGTGGTGTTGCTGTTGCTGTTAATGCTAAAACGAGCGGTTTTTCTGGAAGATAATCTAATATGCGATGTATATGTAAATAACTTGGGCGGAAATCATGACCCCACTGCGAAATACAGTGCGCCTCATCAATTGCAATCATCGGGATTTTCATGTCCATAAGTTGGTCAACAAACTCCATAGAATCAAGACGCTCAGGCGCCACGTAAAGCAACTTGTAATGCCCTTGTTTCGCCAATTGAATTCGTTGATTCGCTTCTGTAATAGAAATAGAACTATTAATATATGTAGCGGAAATACCGTTTTGTATTAATGTATCTACTTGATCTTTCATAAGTGAAATCAAAGGTGAGATAACTAATGTCGTTCCTTCGAATACTAATGCGGGAATTTGATAACAAATTGACTTACCACCGCCCGTAGGCATAATACAAACTGTATCTTTCCCATCTAATACATTTTTAATTGTTTCATCTTGTCCTCTTCGGAATGACGAATAACCGAAATAAGACGCTAAAAGTTCTTGTGCTTTTGTAAACAAAAAAGAGTCACCTGCTTTTCTTTATCTTTCATCTATTCCTATTATATCATCACTTATGCGTCATGAAAGTACTGAATGAAAGAGTTATATAATCTATCATCAAACTGATTCTCGCCATCCTTTTGCACGATCCACGTACAATTGTTAATAATTATTGTAAAGCTGGAAAAATCCACTTGTTTTTGTGATATGCGATTTGTGAAGTTTTCGCTGCATACAAACTATTACCTGGATTCTTTCACAAAGCACTCTCTTTAAGCTTAATAGCATGCTTTTTCATTATTCTAAGTTTCTCTTCATTATGGATATTAATTAGTATCGGCGTTTTAGTTGCTTTCTACGTTTTACAACATTTAAAACACAAATCTAAGTATACGCGAAGAAAGAATTTCAACATAAATATTCATTTTATTCACCTTACTAGAATACTACTAATCGTATACATAT
>NZ_BOQD01000298.1 GCF_018332515.1 Bacillus hominis
AGCTCTCCCATTCCGTTATTCAATACAAACATAACAGAAGAAATGAAAGCCAAAATAAACAATACTAACGTTGGTATATATTTAATAACAGGCTTCTTATATGACTTTTTTGAAAGAAGAAACGTAATTAACAACGTCATAATGAAAACAAAATATACTACAAATAAGAAAATCACACGAAAGCCTCCACTATTCCTAAACTATGAAAAAAATAACAGAAGTTAAAAATTATTAATATTTCTCATTCACCTGTAATTCTTTACTATACTTTTGAATGAAAACTGATGAAATAACCATTGTCATCCCTACACTAAAACCAATAAGCTGATCCAATAATATTTCATCATGAATGAGAAAACGAAGTAAAAATACACCACCAAAAATAAGCATCATGATAAATCCAGTATGTCTAAGCCGATACGATAAACTTAACTAAATCTATACAATTCAATCAAATTTATACAAGTTAGTGCTTCATCGTGTTCTCGCAACCCCGAAGGGACGAGGGGTATAACACTCCACACGAGGCAGTATCGTTACCTCCTATTATCAAGCATTTATTTTATCCATCTTGATAAATTTATCGAAGCATTTACATCCCTATCGTGATGGCTATTGCATGAAACACAGTCCCATTCACGAATCTTTAAACTCCACTGTCCTTCTGGCTGAACTGAATGGTCGTATTTTACTCCGCAACATGAGCAAATCTTGCTTGAGGCGAACCATTTATCAGCTTTTACATACTCAATGCCATACTTCTCGCACTTGTATGATAAACATTGAAAGAAGAAGTTTAATTTTTGAAATGAAAATGCTTTCGATAGTTTTTTGTTTTTTAACAGGTTTGAGATAGGTAAGTCTTCCACAACAATCCTCATTGGTTTGATTTTCACCAATTTAGCTGTTGCTTGATGGATATGGTTATTTCGGATATTCATAATTTTCCTAGATAACCGCAGGTGCTCAGTTTTAGCTTTTTCATATCCGGCAGATTGAATTTTCACACCTTTTTTAAATCTCCTAGACATATCTCTTTGTGCTGACTTTTTCCTTTTCAAAAGTTTTTTAACCTTGGCATCTTTGTTTATATTTCGTTCTTTCGTACCATTAGAAGCTACAAACAGCTCTTTTAAACCAACATCCACACCAATCGACTCATTGGTTAGTTCTTGTGATTCAAAGTCTTCTTGGAACCCTACACTAATCCACCAGTGACGACCATCAAATGTAACTCTTGGATTTGATGTTTTTTTGTTTCTTGGTAGTTGTTGGCTTGTTTTCACTTCTCCAATAGACTGAATATCAACTACTTTCTTTCCTATAATCAGTCTTTCATAATTGGCATAAAATCCTTGAATTAAATCTTTTTTGGATTTATAAGAAGTGTGATAACCATTTTTGTACTTTTTGAACGAATTTTTTCTCGCCTTATCAAAATCTTTTGAAGCCTGTTTGGGAACTTGTGCGTTGATGTCATTTAACCACTCATATCTCTTTCGCTTCTTGATCTTTGTAAATCGTTTCTGTAAAGCTAACTGTGAAACAGATTTTCCAAATAGCTTATAATATCTATCACTCATTCTTTTACAATAGTTATAAGCGAATCTTGCAGCACCAGTATGGTTTCTAAGCACTTTTTCTTGTTCAGGCGTTGGAATCAGTCTGACTTTCTTCGCCAATATCATCAGAAGTCAACTCCCTAATCATCTGATTGATTTTTTCTGCTTTCGCGACATTCATGCTCACCATTTCTAGCCACTTTGTAGTTCAATCAGCTTTAGGGATTGCCCGCAGTTAACCCTCACTACTAGCCAATCACTTGACTAGCAGGGCTTACTGATATATTTAATTCACTTTGGTTATAATTAGTTAAATAAATCGTAACAGTTAGTTATCCTTTATATACATTTTCACATACTTTTATCCATATTATACCATGATATTTATTGGATATTGCCATCAAGTAGTCGTATTGTCCTCTGGCAGTACGCAGCTACCTTTTGATCATGTGTAACAACTAGCACCGTTTTTCCTTGTTTATTAATCTCTTTTAAGATGCTCATAATTTTCTTCCCGTTTTCTTGATCAAGAGCACCAGTCGGTTCATCAGCAAGTATAATTTTTGTATCTTGTGCTAAAGCCCTTGCTATTGCTGTCCTTTGTTGTTCTCCTCCTGATAACTCGTTAGGATATTTATTTATATGCTTCTCCAACCCTACCATCTCAAGCATTCTTTTTGATATTTGCATACGTTTCTTATGAGAAATTCTTCTATATACAAGTGGAAGCATTACATTTTCAATGACTGTATAATCATCTAGTAGCGAAAAGTTCTGAAATACAAATCCAACTTCCTTATTTCTATACTTATGGTAGTTTGACTTTAATGTACTCGTATCCATTCCATCTAAAAAATACTTTCCAGCAGAGGGACTATCAATTAAGCCAATGATTTTAAGTAAGGTAGATTTCCCGGAACCAGATGGTCCCATAATAGCTATCATTTCGCCTTTTTCTATTGTAAGGTTAATATCTTTTAAAGCACTAAAATTACTCTTTCCGAAGCCCTTAGCCACATTTTCGAGCTGAATCATCTATAACACCTCTTTCATATATGTATTTTTTATTTTTAATACATTGAAATAAATGATTGCATATATAATGAGGATCATTACAATTGATAGAGCACCTATAACAATCAATGATTCTATAGAGACTTGTAGCGTTCCAAAGAAAGATACTGTACTATTTTCTAGCCCTTTTTGAATTTCAATCGCCCCGCTATTCTCCCATTGAAAATACGTAGTTCCTATACATATCGATAAAATGAATAACAACATATCCTCAATAATAATTGGAAGACATATTTGAAAAGTACTTGCTCCTAACGCTGATTTAATAGCAATATTTTTACGCTCCATATAAAGCGTGGCCATTGATGTTAATAAAATAGATATAAATGAAAAAGATAAGACTGTACCGCTTAATAATAAGGGATATGACATATTATCAATGCCTTGCTTTTCATTTTCTAACAATTTATTCGGATTTGTAATATAATACGAATACCCCTTGCCTTCTGTTACCTTTAATACTTTCTTTTGAAATTCATTTATATCCACTTTTCCATTTGGTTCTATAATTAGCCCATTGTATAAAAGTTCTACACTATAAAATTCTATTTCTTCTGTTCCAATTGGTAAAATAGCCATGTCATCTAATAATGTAATACGATTATCCGATATTTCACCGCTTCGAGGATATGTAAATGGTGAATTTTTTTCTAAAAAACCGATTACTTTTAGCTTCATTTTTCCAGATGGTATGACATCACCAATAGATACCTTTTCTTTATAATTAGCACCTAATATAACAGGTCTAATATCAAATACTGATTTATGAAATTCCGATTCCTCAAAATATCTTCCTTGTGAAAGTCGTATATGAAAGTATTTATTAATATCTTTATCAATAATAAGAGTCTTTATCGTTCCATTTTCTTTTTTTAAGCTAAGTGAATAGTTACGGAACAAATAATTTGTTGTATTTGTTATTGGCATCGTATTAGATAACCCTTGAATGAAATGTTGATAATCACTTTTCGCTTTTTCTTCGCTAAACAACGTTATATCTTGCGTTGCATAAAGTTCATAGAAATTTTTATTAGTCGATAAATTATTTGCTACTGTCATCATTTTTCGATATCCCGAAAGGTTACTAACAAATTCTATAGCTGAAGAAAATGCAATAATTAAAGAGATTACTATAATCAAACTTGGTAACAACCGTTTTTTCACAGACCGTATAGAATCAAATATAAAAAACATGACGACCACCTACGTTCTTAAATGTTTTCCAGGATATATATTTATAATGTGCTTAATTGGGATTACAGTAACAAAAATTGTAAGGAAAATTATAAAAACAACAAACGTAAGAAAAACCAACAACATCGCTATTAGAGAAATAAACAAAATTTGAATATATAGT
>NZ_BOQD01000299.1 GCF_018332515.1 Bacillus hominis
ATTGATAAAGTGAAACTTTAATTATTGGGGGTTTTGTCCATCCCCCAACGATTATTAGTTGAACCAATCGGACTTTTACGGGCAGTTTTATCTCTCACCTAACTTCCTCGCATTCACTGAATTTTGAGGTGGGAGTCTTACTGTACACAAATAGCGGGATAAAAAGGGAAGGGGAATTATATGAGGGCTGTACAGGGCGATCCAAATTGGAATTTGGTTACAGATACATATATAGAACCAAATAATTTCGCTGAGTTATTTTCTTTGCTTGTACCTTGTCATCCAAAAGGTGAAGGGAAAGAGCGAACTATATTAGTATGGAAAGAAAAAGAATTTTATAAAGAAGAAAATTTAGCGGCATTTATCGTATATGGTATGAATAAAGTAAAGAATTTACCGCAGTTTCATAAAGATGAAATTCCAACTCTAGTACGTATTCTTCGTTTATGTCAAGAGATTGGTTGGTATGAAGAGGCAAATGCTTTTATGATAACCCAAGGGCTAGATGAATTTGTCCAAACTTCATTGGAGTATGAAACATGGGATCTTTTGACGAAAGCAGTTGCTTTAAACTATTTAATTATTAAATATCGCATTGGTGAATTAACAGCTGAGGATGTAGAAATTTGGGATCGGGTTAAATTTAATGAGAAATGTATAACAGATTGCAAATATCTATTATCTCATAAAGAAGTATTGGAATTTACATTCTTTTATATGTGTAAGCGAGCGAAGCTACTGTCAAAAGAGCAATTAAATAGTGATATGATGAGTCTAGCAATGCATTGTAATACTTTTGTGTATGATTTATATACACATGACTTATTACGAAAGTATCGTAAGTGTACAGACTTCCTATCATATTATGGACCTAGCCAAGCAGTTTTAGCTTGTCAAAAAGCTGTACTTTCTCAAATTTCCGATCGATTAGACCCTTTAAAGACAACTCATGTAGATGATTATTTATATGTGATGAAAGAAATGATGGAGCATATGACGATAGGGGTAATGGATCGGTATGGTCATTTTATTGGAAAGTTACTATCATATGTACCATTTTTCGAAATGATCCAAGTTCCACAGCATGCATATTATTGTGAAGAATTACTGTATATTTGTAAGGGAATTGAATACAAAGAAGAAATACTACGCAATTATATATTTATACAATTACATGATTGTTTACCATCCTTCTTTAAACTATTTCTTAAAAATAAGCGTTATGCAACGATTCATGATATTCTTTTCTATTGGTGCGACGATGAACAAAGAATGAGCTTAGAGAAAAAATATAATCTTAGTTTTATTTATGAAAAATACGCTTGTGGATAAACCATATTTTACATATTAAAAATTAATATAAATTAAAAAAGGATCTCAAGTTTATGTGAGATCCTTTTTTGTTAGTAAAACAAGGAGAAAGTAACTAAGATAAGAAATAACATTCCATAAAGGAGAAATTGTGCAGTATAAATTTCTTGTATACCAAAAAAAGTATTCATTTTTTTATATAAATTCAA
>NZ_BOQD01000300.1 GCF_018332515.1 Bacillus hominis
TAGGTCCAGTGATCCCGGTAAGTCCAGTAATGCCAGTAGGTCCAGTGCCCCCGGTAGTCCCAGTAATGCCAGTAGGTCCAGTGTTTCCAGTAGGTCCAGTGCTCCCGGTAGGTCCAGTAGCTCCAGTAGGACCACCTTCTACCAATACGATATAATCTGGAGATACATTCGGAAAACCTTGAGGTGCATCTTTTTTTACAACATAGCCGCTACTCGTGTAAGTCACAACTTGTCCCGTTTTATAGTTAGGAGCGGCTGATAGACTAAAAGCGGTAGTACTTTGTAAACCAGCTCCGGTAGGCCCAGCAGAACCAGTAGGTCCAGTGGCGCCAGTAGCACCAGTAGGTCCAGTGCTTCCGATAGAACCACTGTTACGTCTACCGTCACAACTAAAACAATTACGTTGATACATGTACTTTCTCCTTTCTATATTTTTGAAAATCTATTATAAAAGTAGAACCACTATATATATATTGTAGATTCTATATTTTTGTGTGGTCGATTGTATTGTGTATATAGATTTCAAAAATAGGGGAGATCTTATAACCACCATTTTTCCTGTGGAAGCAAAGTAACATCCGCATCAAAATTCTCTTTAAACCAATCATACATCAATGTCTCTTTCACTAAATATTCAGAGGCAGAGTGTGACACACCGATGAGTGACATGTTTGTTTCTTTTACGTAATCCATAATGAGCGAGTATTTATGCCTGCCGTAATCATTGTCGATATGGCAATGGATTTCTCCTGTAATATATGCTTCAGCACCTTTTTCTTCTGCTTCTTTCATTAAAGATACGACATCGCCGCAGCCAGCGATAATTGCAATTTTCTTGATGGAGTCATGTTGTTTACCTTCGAAGTCTGTATAAGGAATGTTAAAGAGTTTTTTTAGATGTTTTTGGAGTTTTTCTGTTGTTGTTTCATCTATTTCACAAATGAGACCGACTGGTTCTGTTTCTGGACCACCGTAAGCAAACCCGTCAATTACATTGGCTTGTAGTGCTTTTGCAATTGAAATGCTAGTTCCATATGTTTGATGAAAATCCATTGGAACGTGACATGTATATATAGAAAGTTGTTTTTCTTTAATTGCCTGCAAATATTTTGATGAAATTGGAGTAAATCCTCGCCCTGACTTTCCGAGTGGATCACCGCACTCCATCACAATTGGATGGTGCATGAAGAGTAAATCACCTGGCATGGATTGTGAAATGAATTTTTCGAGAACATCATCAGTTGGGAACACAGCTAAAAAGATTGTGTTTACATTTTCAGCACCTCTTATCATAAGACCGTTAAATAGCTCAACAAAAGTCGCTTCGAAAAATTGTTGCCATGGAAACTGGATTTGATCATATGTAGCTGGAAGGAAACGACTAAAGGAACTGTCTTTTCCGTATTTTTCAATTTGGAATAAATGATTAATTGATTGTTCTATTTCTTTTAAAGCTGACATGTTGTGTTATCCTCCTTAAAATAATCCTTACCCTGTTAGTTGTTTTTGTTTTTCGTGGCAAAATAAGAAGCGGGTAGGAAGCACAAAAAACCTAGAATCCAACCGATAGAAGGAGAATAGGGAAGTATATGTTGTAATACCATTCCGCTAGAAATAAAAAAGCTACCGAGTAGACCTAAGAAGATGGGGTATCGCAGTAATTTGAACATACGTGATACAACCTCCTTTATTACATATATTGTATATTAGTCTCAATTTTCTGTATATAAGATTTAAGAAAAATGGTGGTACAATATATAAATGATACGAGAAGAGAGGATGTAGATTCACGCATGTACGTTACTGTAACAGAGGCAGCATATAAAAAGATTATGGATACGATTCCGAGTGAAGCGAAATATATAAAGTTATTTTACGATAATGAAGGTTGCGGTTGTGTTATGAGCGGGATTATTGATTTAGTAGCCGTTTCAGAGAAAGATGAGCGCGATGTAGATATCGAATCAAGCGTACTAAAATTTATTGCAGACCGCACAAAGCTTGTATTTATGGATGATAAGTTAACAGTTGATTGGCATGAAGTTGGAGGGACTTTTCAGCTGAAGAGCCCAAGCCAGTTTTATAATCCAAATATGAAGTTACATGTTCGAGTGTAACAAAGAAAAGACCGCCCAAAAATATTTTTGAGGCGGTCTTCTTTAATTATATAAGGTGTTACTATTTTCGTTTTTTGTTGATAAATCGATATTCCTTGTTGAATCGCCGATATAATTTTGTTTACTAAATGAGCTACTTAATACAATGAAATGTACATGTGATTGAATTTTCTGTATAATACTCTTTGCGGAGGGGATACGCATGAGAAGATGGGGAATTGAATTATTAATTTTAAGTGTTGTTATTATTTGGGGTATTAACTATACGATTGCAAAATACGGACTTTTAGAATTTACCGCAATTGAGTTTACCGCGCTTCGAATGATGGCTGCGGCACCACTACTGTTATTACTTACATTCTTTATTGAAAAGTCGCTTTACATGGAGCGAAAAGATATACCAAGATTAATCATTGTTAGCGTTGTAGGGATTGTGCTGTATCAAACGCTATTTATGGAAACTGTTAAATATACATCCGCTACAAATGCCTCTTTACTCATTTCTATTTCACCAATTTTTACAACTGTATTTGCGATTTTCTTGAAACAAGAAAAGTTTTCTTCTCGAAAGTTCATTGGTTCTATGATTGCCTTTGCCGGTGCTGCATTAGTTTTAGTAGCCGGGCATTCACTCGCTAGTTCTTTTTACGGAAATGGGATTGGACTAATTACATCGATATGCTGGGGGCTTTATCCTGTTTTAGCAGGGCCATTAATTAAAAAATATTCAGCACTTCGTGTTACAGCATGGTCGGCATTAGTTGGAGCGATTCCGCTCTTATTGTTAAGTGGTCCACATGTATTTGTCATGCCATTTCACATTACACACGGAATGACATTATTTTCCTTGCTATATTCTATTTTCTTTGTAACAGTATTCGGCTTAGTGATGTGGTATGTTGGTGTCCAAAAAATTGGGGCATCGCACACGATGGTATATATGTATATTACACCGCTTATAGCTGTTTTATTTGCGGCTGTATGGGCGAATGAATATGTATCGTTACAACAAATAATCGGTGGAATTATCATTTTCTTCGGTCTATGGTTTGTGAAATCAGAGAGAGTACAAGTACATTCTACTATGCAAGAACCTATATCAAAATAGGAAAACAGATCCCCTGTGATCTGCTTTCCTATTTTTTTATTTTTGGTAAGAATATGAGAAATAAGATCGCAGTAATAAGTGGAATTAAGTTTAAAAATGGAATGCGGAAGAGTGTGATAAGAATAATGCCTGGAAGAAGGACACCGAGGACAGCGTAGAAAATACTATGTTTTTTCGTGTACCAATATAATGAAAGTCCAATAAGTGCAGGGACAATGAGGTGAATGAGAGCCATTAAAAAATAAATCATTAGACGCCCCCTTTATTTATGTGCTTATTACATCATATCCGTATGTTCATAGATTGATATCACTTTTTTCATAATTGGACGGAAAATGTTTTGAAAAACGTCACATTTGTGAGGGATTCTATATTAGAAATCTTGTATAATATTATTTCCTAAAAGCATTTTAACAACATAAACATACCGTTTATGTTGTTTTTAATTTGAATGAAATAAATGTGTAAATGAATTTTTAAGTAGTATGGACTCGTTTTTTATTAATGATGAACTGGACGAGTTATACAGCTTTTGTTGGATAAATAAAAAAAAACATTGAAGAGGAGTACAGCATGATTAATATGTCATTAAGGTCGTTTAAAATTCAATCGTATTATTTACTAGCCATTCTATTACTAGGCTGGATGTTAACACCATTTTCAGCGCATTTTTTAGGTGCGGGAATTGGACTTATTGTAAGTATGTATTGTGTTTGGATTTTAGGAAGGCGTATCGAAAAGCTTGGAGATAGTATCGTAAAGAAGACGAAAGCACCGACGCTTGGTATGTTTAATCGCTTTGCAGCTGCGATTTTGGGTGCTATTATTATGTACGAAATTGAGCATCATATGGTAATGTGGGCATTTGCAGTAGGGATTATGGGTGGTTATTTCTTAATCGTTATTAATTTAGGTTACTATAGTATGAAAGATGAGAAAGAATTAACGAAGAGATAAAAAGATGAAAAGCCTCTTTTTAGATGGAACAGAGGATCCGGCGGTGGATAGAAGCGGTTAGGGCCTTTTTTATTCCCATGCGGCGTAAAACCAGAAGGATGTAGTGAGTAGGAATATAATTTATATGTTCGAAGTTGTGGTTTGTATATATGAAAATCCGGGTATATAAATTGAAAATTAGGTTTGGAACTTTTTCAGATGGAATAGAGGATTCGGCGGTGGATAGAAGCGGTTAGAGCCTTTTTGCTTCTATGCGGTGTGAAACCAGAAGGATGTAGTGAATAGGAAAAAAAGTTTCTATGTTCGAAGTTGTGATTTGAATGTGTGAAAATCCAATTATATAAATTAGTTTTTGTAGATGGGATGATCTAGCGATGGGTAGGAGCGATCAGAGGCTTTTTTGCTCCCATGAGGTGTCAAACCAAAAGGAGAGAATGAGCGAGAGATCTGTTTGCTGTGATTTGTGTGTGGGTAAATTAAAGAATATATAGAAAGAAGCTTACGTGAAAAACGTAAGCTTCTTTTTTATGTAAGTATGTGTAACCGTTAAGCCGCATTGGGTTTTGTCGGTGAGTACGCGAAACTTTACGGTTACACGACACTTATTCATATGAGTAAAGGGTTATTTCAACAGAAAGTTTTATAACTAAGCGATTGGGCCGCCTAAGTTAATAATATTTTCAGAAACGCTATCGAATTTTTTGAAGTTTTCTTTAAATTCGTTTGCAAGCTCAATTGCTTTTTCTTTGTAAGCATCTTTATCAGCCCAAGTTTGTTCAGGCATTAATACTTCGTCAGGTACACCTGGTACGTGAAGTGGAACTTCAAGACCGAAGATGTCGTGTTTCGCAGTTTCAGCTTTTGCAAGTTCACCGCTTAGTGCTGCTTGAATCATTGCACGAGTGTAACCTAAGTTCATACGCTTACCAACACCGTATTCGCCACCAGTCCAGCCAGTGTTTACTAAGAATACTTTTGCATCATGTTTCTCGATTTTTTCACCAAGCATTTCAGCATAACGAGATGCATCAAGCGGTAAGAATGGTGAACCGAAGCAAGTAGAGAATGTAGCTTGCGGAGATGTAACACCGCGCTCTGTTCCAGCTAGTTTACTAGTGTAACCGCTTAAGAAGTGGTACATAGCTTGCTCTTTTGATAACTTACTGATTGGAGGCAATACGCCAGATGCATCAGCAGTTAAGAAAATAATTGTATTTGGATGTCCTGCAACACTTGGCAGTACGATATTGTCAATCGCATGCATAGGGTATGCAGCACGTGTATTTTCTGTTAAAGTAGTATCGTTATAGTCAGCGATGCGTGTTTGACCATCAATGACAACGTTTTCTAAAACGGATCCGAATTTGATTGCATCAAAGATTTGTGGTTCTTTCTCATGAGAAAGGTTTACACATTTTGCATAGCAACCGCCTTCAATATTGAATACACCGTTATCAGACCAACCGTGCTCATCGTCACCGATTAATTTACGGTTTGGATCAGCAGATAATGTTGTTTTGCCTGTTCCAGATAAACCGAAGAATAGTGCTACGTCGCCTTCTTCGCCTACGTTTGAAGAGCAGTGCATAGAAAGAATGTCTTGTTCAGGTAGTAAGAAGTTCATAATAGAGAAAATCGATTTTTTCATTTCTCCAGCGTATTCTGTACCACCGATTAGTACGATACGTTTTTCGAATGAAACCATAATGAATGCTTCAGAATTTGTACCGTCAATTGCTGGATCTGCTTTGAAGTTTGGTGCAGAAACAATTGTGAACTCTGATTCGTGAGTTGTTAATTCTTCTTCATTTGGACGAATAAATAATTGATGTACGAACAAATTATGCCATGCATATTCGTTAACAACTTGAATTGGTAGGCGATAGTTGCGATCAGCGCCAGCAAATCCTTTGAAGACGAATAACTCTTCTTTTTCTTTTAAGTATTCTAAAACTTTTGTATATAATTTATTAAAATGTTCTTCAGAGATCGGTTGGTTCACGGCTCCCCAAGCAATTTTGTCAGCAACCGATGCTTCCTTCACAATAAATTTATCTTTAGGAGAACGTCCTGTGTATTTTCCTGTTGAAGCAGAAACGGCACCAGTAGAAGTTAATTTCCCTTCGTTTCGCATTAATACTTTTTCCACTAATTGCGGAACACTTAATTGAATCTGTGCATTGCTTCCGTTCAATAATTCATGTAAACCAATTTGGACATTCACAGTACTCATATTTATATACCATCCTTTTCATTTAATGAAATATTCCTCGTAATCCCCATCAAGAGTATAACACAATTATATAAATAATGTATACTATTTATTTATTTTTGTTTGTGTGAATGTATCATTTCCTTATTTATATTTCATTCTATACGTATTGAGAAAAACTTTCAGGAAAATGTGAATATTAATTGACAAATGAATATCATTTCTTTAGTATAGGTTGGGACGGATACTCTCTTATCCCGAGCTGGCGGAGGGACAGGCCCGATGAAGCCCAGCAACCTCACTTGTAGTGGTAAATACAGGTGAATAGGTGCTAAAACCTGTGCGAGGCTAATGGTCTCGAACGATAAGAGCAAAGGGCAAAAAGCAGTATGCAAGTAGCAAATTAAACCTTTCCTCTATGTTAAGTGGGAAAGGTTTTTCTGTATGCTTGTGTGGGAGAATAAATGTATGTCGCAGTTTGTGGCAAATTAAGGATGAGTTCCGTACAATATATACAATTACTGTAGGGAGGTTTACCACATGACAAAAAAACGTCATCTGTTCACATCTGAGTCTGTAACTGAAGGACATCCAGATAAAATTTGTGACCAAATTTCTGATTCAATTTTAGATGCGATCTTATCAAAGGACGCAAATGCACGTGTGGCTTGTGAAACAACTGTAACAACTGGTTTAGTATTGGTAGCGGGGGAAATTACGACTTCTACTTATGTAGATATTCCGAAAATCGTTCGTGAAACAATTCAAGGCATTGGTTACACACGCGCAAAATATGGATTCGATGCAGAAACTTGTGCAGTTTTAACATCTATCGATGAGCAATCTGCTGACATCGCTATGGGTGTTGACCAAGCGCTAGAAGCACGCGAAGGTCTAATGACTGACGCTGAGATTGAGGCAATTGGTGCGGGAGACCAAGGTTTAATGTTTGGCTTCGCATGTAATGAAACACAAGAATTAATGCCACTTCCAATCTCGCTTGCTCACAAATTAGCTCGCCGTTTAACTGAAGTACGTAAAGATGACACATTATCATACTTACGTCCGGATGGAAAAACGCAAGTTACAGTTGAGTATGATGAAAATGGTAAACCTGTACGTGTGGATACAATTGTAATTTCTACACAACATCATCCAGATGTTACATGGGAAGAAATCGATCGCGATTTAAAAGAGCATGTAATTAAAGCTGTAGTTCCAGCTGAATTAATGGATGGAGAAACGAAATTCTTCATTAACCCAACTGGTCGCTTCGTAATTGGTGGACCACAAGGTGATGCTGGTTTAACAGGACGTAAAATCATCGTTGATACTTACGGTGGATACGCTCGCCACGGTGGCGGTGCATTCTCTGGTAAAGATGCAACGAAAGTTGACCGTTCTGCAGCATATGCAGCTCGTTATGTTGCGAAAAACATCGTAGCAGCTGGTCTTGCTGATAAAGCAGAAGTACAACTTGCATACGCAATCGGCGTAGCACAACCAGTATCAATTTCAGTTGATACATTTGGCACTGGTAAAGTATCTGAAGACGTACTAGTAGAACTAGTTCGTAACAACTTCGATCTTCGCCCAGCTGGTATTATTAAAATGCTAGACTTACGTCGCCCAATTTACAAACAAACAGCAGCTTACGGCCACTTCGGACGTACTGATGTAGATCTATCATGGGAACGTACAGACAAAGCTGCAGCTTTAAAAGAGCAAGCTAGTCTATAATATATGAAGAAAAGCTTTGCGCGGTGAGCGCAAAGCTTTTTTTATTTTGTTTTACTTATGATTTGAATGCATGAGCTACAATATACTTCTCCGTCTAGCTCAATATATTTTTTCATATTTGTCATACCGCTTGCTGGAAATGGCATATGAATCCACGATTTTTCATACGTTTGTATTTCCTTTTCACATGATTTACAAAGGATTGGTTTCTTACGGAACATAGAAAATCATCCTTTCAGTTGGCGCGCTTTTCCTGCGCAAAATGCACTGCTCAGTAAAAATAGCGTTGCGAATATAATACTTATTAATGTAGCGTATGGAATTGCTCCTTTTAGAGAAAAGCCGACAGTGATGGAAGCAACAAATAAGAGGATGAATGTTGTTGTTAATTTTTTATATAGTTCCATAATGAATCTCCTTCTTAAGAAATATTTTGTATAGTGTCATCTATCTGGTATATAGGTAGAAACTATCCCGGTGGAATGAGTAGTACCACCAGCACGTACGTAAGTGTGGCTCAACTGTAAACCTAAATTTCCAGAAGTATTTGAAGTTTTAATTTTCGTATTCATTTGAGCTGTTTTGGGTACAGGATTAAATAGATTTTTCTCCAATGTCCAGCTCCCATATTTTTCACTTAGTGAGGAGTTATCGCTTATGCTAAAACCAGTTAAGTTTGAAAAAAATCTTGTTGGAAGCATAGTGGGATCAGGGGAAAAATCTATTAAAATTTGTGATGAATAAGGTACAGATAATTGTGTATGCCAGCTTATAAAGGGTGGGTTTATAATTGTATTTTTAATCGTATGGGCTGCTCTTACATTCCAGACAGATCCGTTTTTTTCATTAATATTTACGTTAGAACCCTCTTTCTCAAATTGAATATTTGTTGTTAATTTAGCTCCAGTATAAAAAGAGTAATGATAACTTCTATTTGCTTGAATGGACTCAGTAGTATACGAAGTTGCATGTGAAATCTTTTTTAGAGTGCGTATAGTTTCTTTTTGAATTGCTTCTATATTTTCTGTTTTCGCTTCTGAAAAGTAATAATCTCTATAGCTGATTTTATTTATATAATAATTAGAGACAGCAAATAAATATAAATTTGTTTTTGGGGCAGATTCTAAGATATTTGTTGTAATTGGATTACCGTTATTGTGGTAGAGCTGGATTTCAGCTGAATTTGTTTGAAGTGGAGGATTTAATTTTTGTTCAGACGTATTTTTATCTTCACTCCAATTTGTTATGTTTACCTGTATAACATTCGCATGTTTTTCTTCAGCATGAACGGTAGAAGAAAAACATACTCCTAATAAAGAAATGAAAAATAATAGTTTTGTACAAATTGTACTATTTTTCATGTTTACCTCCTTTAGTTCAGTTTTTGTTTCCATACAAAATCTATAAGGTAGGCAAGGACAGGTGGAATGGCTGTACTAGTTAAATAGTAGTGAATACCACCATCTGGCATGAGTACATATAATTTTTAAAAATTAATATCAAACCCGTAAGCGATATAGTGAAACAGGGATAATATAATTAGGAATGGTATAATGGGTACATATAGTGTCATATTTTGAATCGCTTAAATCTCCTTTATATGGATAAATATACTTATATTGTATCATATTGAATTCTTTGATTTATACATAATTTTACAGGGTAAATGAAAGGAAAGATGAAAATGAGTGTAACTGAACATAAAAAACAAGCACCAAAAGAAGTACGCTGCAAGATCGTAACGATTTCCGATACACGTACGGAAGAGACGGATAAGAGTGGTCAATTGTTACATGCATTATTAATAGAAGCAGGACATAAAGTGACCTCTTATGAAATTGTAAAAGATGATAAAGAGAGTATTCAGCAGGCAGTGTTAGCTGGTTATCATAGGGAAGATGTTGATGTCGTACTAACCAATGGCGGAACTGGTATTACGAAACGTGATGTAACGATTGAAGCGGTGTCAGTGTTATTAGATAAAGAAATTGTCGGATTTGGTGAGTTGTTCCGTATGATAAGTTACTTAGAAGATATCGGAAGTAGTGCGATGTTAAGTAGAGCAATCGGCGGTACGATTGGGCGCAAAGTAGTCTTCTCAATGCCGGGATCTAGCGGAGCAGTTCGTCTTGCGATGAATAAGTTGATTTTACCGGAGTTAGGTCATATTACATTTGAGCTGCATCGCCAATGAGTAAGTTTGCTGGAATTGTATTAGCAGGTGGTATGTCGAGTAGATTCGGTGAACCGAAAGCGCTAGCGAGTTGGGGTGGGAGTACTTTTGTTGAGCATATTTTGAAAGTGATGATAAGTACGCTTCAAGAAGTTGTAGTCATTAGTCATTTTGATATAAAAGAGCGAGTGGAGCAATTAGTACAAGTTCCCGTTATAGAAGATATTCCGCATTATAAAGGAAACGGCCCACTTGCTGGAATTGTATCAGGAATGGAATATATCGAAGCAGATTGGTACGCTATTATGCCTTGCGATGCACCAAATGTTTCGCAAGAGTGGTTTCCTATTTTATTAGAACAAACGAGTGATGAGTATGATGCGGTTGTACCTATTATTAATGGAAGAAAACAACCGTTACTTGCGGCGTATCATAACCGTGTGAAAGAGAAGATTTACACTTTACTTCAGGAAGAAAAAAGAAGCATGGGGCAGCTTTTATCACAATGTAATGTGAAATATGTTGCCGGAGAAGATGTACAAGCAAATGCAGAATGGTTTATAAATGTGAATACGAAAGAAGAATATGCGCAGGTTCAAAAGAACCTTTCAAATGAATGAAAGGTTTTTTTGATATACAGAAATTGGGGAACAATTACTGTATAAAGGTATGTGAGTAAGTTGATTTTAAGGGGAATTTCTTAAAATCACCATACAGTAAAAATACTGTATAACCATATTTTAATTTTTATGGGTTTTTATTACAAGTCT
>NZ_BOQD01000301.1 GCF_018332515.1 Bacillus hominis
TCTTTTATCTGTTTCACAGAAGTCATCTCCAATAATGCCAAATCTAAAAGCAGGCAGTAGCTGAGCAGACAGGCGTATGGCAAAAGGGGCGTTGCTATATGCTTTTTTATATGTATTTACTAAAACCCTCAAAAGTTTTTTATTAACTTATTTATTATATCCGTGGCAGTTACTTCTATATTTGATAGGGGGAGGGAGGAACTCGAAAAACAGCTAAACATACATAACCATCCTTACTAGAAAGCTTCATAACTCTTTGTAATTATTATTCGTATGTTTAATGAAAGAAATTCAAATTGAATAAATATTAAAGAAGGGATAGGGAATAAAATGAGGAAAAAGTTTTTGTATGGTGGCATAGCCACTTTATTCTTGGCTAGTCCAATAATAACTAATTTTATAGTAACACACACTAATTTTGAAGAAAGCAATGACTGGATAGGTTTTTATGGTAATGTTCTTAGTAGTATTGCAGGTTTGATAGGAATCATATTGACTATAAGATTTACAACAAGGGAAGAAAATGAAAACAGGAGACTTCAAGTTGTTCCATATTTAGAAATATCTTATGAACCTAAATCCGACGGTATAAAACGTACAACTATTGAGATGAGGGAACCTGAACACAATCATGTAGTGATAGGGCGTTTAATCCTGTATAATGTAGGGCTAGGTTCTGTTGTTGATTTAAGGATACACGACATAATATTTAGCGGTGAAAAGCAAAACTTTACTATAAACTCAACAAATGTTGTGAGAGTGAATACAGAAGTAATAATTAATTTAGCAATAGGTATTTTTGTCCCTACAACAACTACTAATCACGAAACATGTCAACGTCATGCAAAGAGTAGAGAGTTGAAGATGAAGTTGAGTTATAAGGACTTGTTAGGTAATGAGTATAGTCAGAACTTAGTTTTTATAGTATCTGTTGCTTCTGAATACAATCCTGATACGTCCGTTTGTCAGTGCCATGTAAGTGAATATTTGAATTTTGTAAGTAAACCAGAACTGATTAATTAAATAGAATATGTATGAGAGAAAGGACTTTTATTTAATTGTAGTAAGAAAGAATACAAACTTTAGATGGTCATATAAAAAATTACAAGATGTAATTAATGAAGAATAGCAGAGATATGAGAAGAACTTCTGTGGTGGGACAGAGAATTCTGTACAAGCAGCAGATGTTAACAGTGAAGTAGCCGTTTCTATACAAAAACGTTGGTGGTACTTATGGAAACGATAATTTGATTAGTTTCAATTTAAATAAGTAGAATCATTGAAACTTTTATAAACTAAAATCAAACCTAAGAGGTGGAAAGTTAATGTTTGGATTTGAAATGAGAAATAAGGTAGAAGAGGCTTTGAAAGAAATTGATGCTAAAGTAATGGAGTTTTCTGTAGGTACTAATGATACTTACACAGTAAAACTACATACAAATGAAGAAGAACATGTTATTAAGTTTCGTGCTTATAAAACATTTACACAAACACGTGGTGACTTTATGTGTGTATCTTTACAAGATAATAAAGATAATGTAATCGCTAAATACTTAGAAAAAAGTTTGGATTATGTATTAAACAAATAATTGTGACTTATGAGTAGAACACGTATAAAAAGGTTAAGGTGAATTTTTACCTAGCCTTTTTTATTTATCCTAATCTGTAATATGAAAGTGTGAGTGGATCAAAGGGAGATATGTGTGGGAAACTATACCTTAGGTAAGTTCGATACGTTGAAAGCTATTTTAAATATGTAGAAAGCCAATTAATGTTGAAAAAAATATGTAAGCAATTTATAATCAAAATAATTGATCATACGTGACTTAGTATGTTCATGTCTAAAAAAATCATTTCTAAATTACATATAAGGATAAACCTTATATTTACTGATAATTTTACATAACCGTTACCGGGTGGTTTCCGGTACCACGTCTGCCGGGGGTTCGAATCCCTCTGGGCGCGTCAAAAGGTCCTAACTTACAATTGTAAGTTAGGACCTTTTTTATTTCTCTCTTGTTATATCTGGTTATAAGATTTACTATTAGTATGTGGTAATAATTTTTATGCGTTATTATTTTCTTTCAATATTATTCATTTTTCGGTTGTAAGATGTAAATTTCATTAATACATATAAATTAATAATATTTTGGAATGGGTGTCTGCGATAGGATTCTCCTTTTACCAAACTTATTGTACAATAGAAACAAGGGGGAGATTAGTTTGAAGGCAAGTCTTTTACAAGAACAAAGCTTACGTTTGGCAATGACACAAGAGTTAAGGCAAGCGATTACAATGCTCCAGTATAATGTACAAGAATTATCGGAGTTTTTATATGAGCAATCGTTAGAGAATCCCCTTATTGAGTTAGGTGGTTTTGAGAGGGAGAAGAAAAAGAGCTCTAACACAAGTAAAAGTACCAGCAAACAAGTCGATAATCAAATGGAAATCTACAGTGTGGATTCTACAACGATTCAGCAACATTTATTAAATCAAATACAGTATTATAAAATAGATGAAGAAGAGCGGAAAGCAGCTTCTTTCATTATTATGAACATGGATGGAAATGGGTATTTACAAGAAACGAACGAAGAGTTAGCGGATCTCCTTTCCGCACCGATTCATGTAGTCGACCGCTCTGTAGAGCTTGTCCAATCGCTCGAGCCAGCAGGGGTAGGAGCGCGTAATATTCAGGAATGTCTAACCTTGCAATTGAAGCGCTTACAAAGACGGAATGGATTAGCGGAAGAGGTTATAGGGGATCACTTCGCTTATTTCGTGAAGAAGGATTGGCGAAAGCTCGTTCAAGTGTTGAAGTGTAGTAATGAAGAATTACAATCGGCGGTGAACTGTATTACATCATTGCAGCCGAAACCAGGGCTTGCGTTTTCTTCTGATAAACCACTTTATATCGTGCCTGATATGGCGGTGAAAAAAGACGGCGATCGTCTCGTTTTACAGATGAATGAGAGAAATATGCCGAGAATTGAAATTCACTCTGAGTATAGTGCGCTTCTAAATAATAGTGAAAGTGAAGTTGCTTCATATGTATCGGAGAAGTATCAGCATGTGCAATGGATTATGCGCAGTTTGAAACAGAGAAAACAAACACTCCTGCAAGTGATGACTATTATTATGGAAAAACAACGTGATTTCTTCTGGGAAGGTCCAGAGTATTTAAAACCACTTGCTTTAAAAGAGGTGGCGGAAGAGTTAGGTGTGCATGAATCTACAATTAGTCGTGCAACGCGTAATAAATATGTGCAAACGCCGCACGGTTTATTTGAAATGAAATCGTTCTTTAGTAATTCTATTTCTACGACGGAAGATGAGGCGGTTTCTACAAAGCGTGTGAAACAATTCATTCAAACGCTTGTTGGAGCGGAAAATAAGAAAAAGCCACTTTCGGATCAAAAGATTTCAAAATTATTAGAAGAAGAGCATGAAATCATTATTTCTCGCAGAACGGTTGCGAAATATAGAGAGCAAATGCATATTCCTGCTTCGTCGCTAAGAAAAACAATTGGATAGGTGAAGAAGATGAAAGTTGTACTATATACAAAAAAAGATTGTGGTCTTTGCGTGAAGGCGAAACAAGTTTTAAAGGAAGTACAATGTGAATATTCTTTTCAAATTGAGGAAATAGATATATATGAAGATAATGACCTTTTAGAGAAATACCATCTAATGATTCCTGTTGTAGAAATAGGCGGAAAACAAGTAGGATACGGTAACATTCACAAAGGTGTCATAATAAACTATATAAACAATTCAGTTAAGAGTTGAATAAGTTTCTATCTCCTGTTACAATAATACACGTAGCAGGGATTATTTTTTTAATCTAAGTGGGACACAAAATGTCACTACGGGACATAAAGTGACCATGAAAGAAAATGAACCGATGTAGTGAGGAGAAAAGATATGCGCTCATGGATTCAGAATACAAAAAAATTATTACCTGATCTGCTACCTGTTATGCAAACGAGAATGCAAGTGCTTCAGTACATTAGGCTTATGCAGCCGATTGGAAGAAGAAACTTATCTGCAAGTCTCGGTATGACAGAACGAGTATTGCGAAGTGAAATTCAAGTTTTGAAAGAACAAAACTTAGTTCACGTCGCTTCTTCTGGAATGACTTTGACAGAAGAAGGAACAGCTTTAGTTCTTGCTTTGGAAGACTTTATGAAAGAAATTTCCGGGTTAAAGGTTTTAGAAAAACAACTTAAGGAAACATTAGACTTGGATGAAGTTTTCGTTGTCCCTGGTGATAGTGATGAATCACCTTGGGTCAAACTGGAGATGGGCCGTGCTTGTGTGACTTGTATAAAAGACCGTCTGACAGCGAATAATATCGTTGCTGTGGCTGGAGGAACTACGCTAGCTGCTGCTGCGGACATGATGCAACTTGATTGCAAAGATTTACATATGCTATTTGTCCCAGCACGTGGTGGAATTGGAGAAGGTGTTGAGTTAGAAGCCAATACCATTTGCGCCAAAATGGCACAAAATACGATGAGTAATTATCGCTTATTGTATGTTCCGGATCACGTTAGTAGCGAAGCATATGCGTCCATTGTAACAGAGCCCTCCGTGAAAGAAGTTCTTGAGTTGATTCGATCTTCCAATATCGTCATTCATGGAATCGGTGATGCGTTAACAATGGCACGTCGCAGAAATACTTCAGAAGCAGATTGGTTAAAGATTCAGGCAAGCGAAGCAGTTGGTGAAGCTTTCGGTTACTACTTTAATGAACAAGGAAATGTCGTTCATAAAGTAAGAACAGTTGGCATGCAACTTGAAGATTTACAACATGTATCTCACGTTGTCGCAGTCGCTGGAGGTTCTTCAAAAGCAAAAGCAATACAGGCTGTAATAAAGCAAGGGCACACTTCAATTCTAATTACAGATGAAGGTGCAGCAAAACAATTAACAAAGGGTATTACCCTTTAATATAATCCCCCAAGGAGGAAATTTAAATGACTAAAATTGGTATTAATGGATTTGGACGTATCGGACGTAACGTATTCCGCGCAGCTCTTAACAACTCTGAGGTAGAAGTAGTAGCAATCAACGACTTAACAGATGCTAAAACATTAGCTCACCTTTTAAAATATGACACAGTTCACGGAACTTTAAATGCAGAAGTATCTGCTAACGAAAACAGCATCGTTGTTAACGGTAAAGAAATTAAAGTTATCGCTGAGCGTGACCCAGCTCAATTACCATGGAGCGACTACGGAGTAGAAGTAGTAGTAGAATCTACTGGCCGTTTCACTAAAAAATCAGATGCTGAGAAACACTTAGGTGGATCAGTTAAGAAAGTTATCATCTCAGCTCCAGCTTCTGACGAAGATATCACTGTAGTTATGGGTGTTAACCACGAACAATACGATGCAGCTAACCACAACGTAGTATCTAACGCTTCTTGTACTACAAACTGTCTAGCTCCATTCGCTAAAGTATTAAACGAAAAATTCGGCGTAAAACGCGGAATGATGACAACAATTCACTCTTACACTAACGACCAACAAATCTTAGACTTACCACACAAAGATTTACGTCGTGCTCGTGCAGCAGCTGAAAACATGATCCCAACATCTACTGGTGCTGCTAAAGCTGTAGCATTAGTATTACCAGAACTTAAAGGTAAATTAAACGGTGGCGCTGTACGTGTTCCAACTGCTAACGTTTCTCTTGTTGACTTAGTTGTTGAACTTGACAAAGAAGTAACAGTTGAAGATGTAAACGCAGCATTCAAAGCAGCTTCTGAAGGCGAATTAAAAGGTATCCTTGGATACAGCGAAGAGCCATTAGTATCTATCGACTATAACGGATGCACAGCTTCTTCTACAATCGATGCATTATCTACAATGGTAATGGAAGGTAACATGGTTAAAGTACTTTCTTGGTACGATAACGAAACTGGTTACTCTAACCGCGTAGTAGACCTAGCTGCATACATGACTTCTAAAGGTCTTTAATTCTTAAGTATATAAGTAATCAATGACAAAACGAGGGAGAGGGTTTGTTCCCTCTCTCTCTTCTTTCGTTTTAGAAGCAAATGTGTTAAGCTTTTGAATGGGTTTTGTCAATCCTAACTAGTAGTCGGAGGGAAATCCAATGAACAAAAAATCAATTCGTGACGTAGATTTAAAAGGTAAGCGTGTATTTTGCCGCGTTGATTTCAACGTACCTATGAAAGAAGGCAAAATTACAGATGAAACTCGTATCCGTGCAGCTCTTCCTACAATTCAATATTTAGTAGAGCAAGGTGCGAAAGTAATTTTAGCAAGTCATTTAGGCCGTCCAAAAGGTCAAGCAGTAGAAGAATTACGTCTTACTCCAGTAGCAGCACGTTTAGGCGAGCTTCTTGGTAAAGATGTTAAAAAAGCAGACGAAGCATTCGGACCAGTTGCACAAGAAATGGTTGCAGCAATGAACGAAGGCGACGTATTAGTTCTTGAAAACGTACGTTTCTATGCGGGCGAAGAAAAGAACGATGCAGAACTTGCGAAAGAATTTGCAGCTCTTGCTGATATCTTCGTAAACGATGCATTCGGTGCAGCTCACCGTGCTCACGCTTCTACAGCAGGAATCGCAGACTACCTACCAGCAGTATCTGGTTTATTAATGGAAAAAGAGTTAGATGTATTAGGTAAAGCACTTTCTAACCCAGAACGTCCATTCACAGCTATCATCGGTGGTGCGAAAGTAAAAGATAAAATCGGTGTAATTCGTCATCTATTAGACAAAGTAGATAACTTAATCATCGGTGGCGGACTTGCTTACACATTCGTTAAAGCATTAGGTCATGAAATTGGTCAATCTCTATGTGAAAATGACAAGATTGAACTAGCTAAAGAATTTATGCAACTTGCAAAAGAAAAAGGCGTAAACTTCTATATGCCAGTTGATGTTGTAATCACTGAGGAATTCTCTGAAACTGCAACAACTCAAATCGTTGGTATCGACTCTATTCCTTCTACATGGGAAGGCGTGGACATCGGTCCTAAAACACGTGAAATTTATGCAGATGTAATTAAAAATTCTAAGCTTGTTGTATGGAATGGACCAATGGGTGTATTCGAAATGACTCCATTCGCAGAAGGTACAAAAGCAGTAGGACAAGCATTAGCAGATGCAGAAGATACATACTCTGTTATCGGCGGTGGTGACTCTGCAGCAGCTGTTGAAAAATTCGGTATGGCTGATAAAATGAGCCACATTTCTACTGGCGGCGGTGCGTCATTAGAATTCATGGAAGGCAAAGAGCTTCCAGGTGTAGTTTGTCTTAACGACAAATAAGTAGCAGCCAAAGAAAAAGGACGGTGCAAAGCATGCGTAAACCAATTATCGCAGGTAACTGGAAAATGAATAAAACTCTAGCTGAAGCAGTTAGCTTCGTAGAGGAAGTTAAAGGTCAAATCCCAGCAGCTTCAGCTGTTGATGCAGTAGTTTGCTCTCCAGCTCTATTCTTAGAGCGCTTAGTAGCGAATACTGAAGGAACTGACTTACAAGTAGGTGCACAAAACATGCACTTCGAAAAAAATGGTGCATTCACTGGCGAAATTAGCCCAGTAGCACTTAGCGACTTAAAAGTAGGCTACGTAGTACTTGGCCACTCTGAGCGTCGTGAAATGTTTGCTGAAACAGACGAGTCAGTAAACAAAAAGACTCTTGCAGCATTTGAACATGGTTTAACACCAATCGTTTGTTGTGGTGAGACTTTAGAAGAGCGCGAAAGCGGAAAAACATTTGATCTAGTAGCAGGTCAAGTGACAAAAGCACTTGCAGGTTTAACAGAAGAGCAAGTTAAAGCGACTGTTATCGCTTATGAGCCAATCTGGGCTATCGGTACAGGTAAATCTTCTTCTTCTGCAGATGCAAATGAAGTATGTGCGCACATCCGTAAAGTTGTTGCAGAAGCTGTTTCTCCAGAAGCTGCAGAAGCTGTTCGTATTCAATACGGCGGTAGCGTAAAACCAGAAAACATTAAAGAGTATATGGCACAATCTGACATCGACGGCGCTTTAGTTGGCGGTGCTAGCTTAGAGCCTGCTTCGTTCTTAGGTCTTCTGGGGGCGGTAAAATGAGAAAGCCAACAGCTTTAATCATTCTTGACGGTTTCGGACTACGTGAAGAAACTTACGGGAATGCTGTAGCACAAGCTAAGAAACCTAACTTTGATGGTTACTGGAACAAATTCCCTCACACAACGCTTACAGCTTGTGGTGAGGAAGTAGGTCTTCCAGAAGGTCAAATGGGTAACTCTGAGGTTGGTCACTTAAATATCGGTGCAGGCCGCATAGTATATCAAAGCTTAACACGCGTAAACGTTGCAATTCGTGAAGGTGAGTTCGATCAGAACGAAACTTTCCAAAATGCAATTAAAAGCGTAAAAGAAAAAGGTACTGCTCTTCATTTATTCGGTTTACTTTCTGATGGTGGTGTGCACAGTCACATGAACCATATGTTTGCTCTTCTTCGCTTAGCAGCAAAAGAAGGCGTGGAGAAAGTTTATATCCATGCATTCTTAGATGGCCGCGATGTTGGACCACAAACAGCAAAAGGTTATATCGATGCAACAAATGAAGTAATTAAAGAAACAGGAGTAGGACAATTCGCGACTATCTCTGGTCGTTATTACTCCATGGACCGTGACAAGCGTTGGGATCGCGTAGAAAAATGTTACCGTGCTATGGTGAATGGTGAAGGCCCTACTTATAAATCAGCAGAAGAGTGTGTAGAAGACTCTTATGCAAATGGCATCTATGATGAATTCGTATTGCCGTCTGTAATTGTTAACGAAGATGACACGCCAGTTGCAACAATCAATAATGATGATGCAGTTATCTTCTATAACTTCCGTCCAGACCGTGCAATTCAAATTGCTCGTGTATTTACAAACGAAGACTTCCGTGAGTTCGATCGTGGTGAAAAAGTACCTCACATTCCTGAATTCGTTTGTATGACACATTTCAGTGAAACTGTAGATGGTTACGTGGCATTCAAGCCAATGAACCTTGATAACACATTAGGTGAAGTTGTTGCGCAAGCGGGATTAAAGCAACTTCGCATCGCGGAAACTGAAAAGTATCCGCACGTTACATTCTTCTTTAGCGGTGGTCGTGAGGCTGAATTCCCAGGAGAAGAGCGTATTTTAATTAACTCACCGAAGGTTGCAACGTATGACTTGAAACCTGAAATGAGCATTTATGAAGTAACGGACGCTTTAGTAAATGAAATCGAAAATGATAAACATGATGTTATCATTCTTAACTTTGCAAACTGTGATATGGTTGGCCATTCTGGGATGATGGAACCAACAATTAAAGCAGTAGAAGCAACTGACGAATGTTTAGGAAAAGTTGTAGAAGCGATTCTTGCAAAAGATGGTGTAGCACTTATTACTGCTGACCATGGTAATGCTGATCAGGAGTTAACTGCTGATGGTGGACCAATGACAGCTCATACAACTAACCCGGTTCCTTTCATCGTTACAAAAAATGATGTAGAGCTTCGTGAAGGTGGTATTTTAGGAGATATCGCTCCAACAATGCTTACACTTTTAAATGTGGAACAACCGAAAGAAATGACAGGTAAAACAATTATTAAATAATTTGCTTATATAAAAAGGAGAGAATTTATTATGTCAACAATTATTGATGTTTATGCTCGCGAAGTCCTTGACTCTCGTGGTAACCCAACTGTAGAAGTAGAAGTTTACACAGAAAGCGGCGCTTTCGGACGCGCTATCGTACCAAGTGGTGCATCTACTGGTGAGCACGAAGCAGTAGAATTACGTGACGGTGACAAATCTCGTTACCTTGGTAAAGGTGTTCTAAATGCAGTAAACAACGTTAACGAAGCAATCGCTCCAGAAATCGTTGGTTTCGACGTAACTGACCAAGCTGGTATCGACCGTGCTATGATCGAATTAGATGGCACTCCAAACAAAGGTAAACTAGGCGCTAACGCTATCCTTGGTGTATCTATGGCAGTAGCTCACGCAGCAGCTGACTTCGTAGGTCTTCCATTATACCGTTACCTTGGTGGATTCAATGCAAAACAATTACCAACTCCAATGATGAACATCATCAACGGTGGTTCTCACGCTGACAACAACGTAGACTTCCAAGAGTTCATGATCTTACCAGTTGGTGCTCCAACATTCAAAGAATCAATCCGTATGGGTGCTGAAGTATTCCATGCACTTAAAGCTGTATTACATGACAAAGGTCTTAACACTGCAGTAGGTGACGAAGGTGGATTCGCTCCAAACCTTGGTTCTAACCGTGAAGCATTAGAAGTAATCATCGAAGCTATCGAAAAAGCTGGTTACAAAGCTGGCGAGAACGTATTCTTAGGAATGGACGTTGCTTCTTCTGAGTTCTACAACAAAGAAACTGGTAAATATGACCTTGCAGGCGAAGGCCGTACTGGCTTAACTTCTGCAGAAATGGTTGATTTCTACGAAGAGCTTTGCAAAGACTTCCCAATCATCTCTATCGAAGATGGTTTAGACGAAAACGACTGGGATGGTCACAAATTATTAACTGAGCGTATCGGTGATAAAGTACAATTAGTTGGTGACGACTTATTCGTAACTAACACTCAAAAACTTGCTGAAGGTATCGAAAAAGGTATCTCTAACTCAATCTTAATTAAAGTTAACCAAATCGGTACTTTAACTGAAACTTTCGAAGCTATCGAAATGGCTAAACGTGCTGGTTACACAGCAGTTGTATCTCACCGTTCTGGTGAAACTGAAGATGCTACAATCGCTGACATCGCAGTTGCAACTAACGCTGGCCAAATCAAAACTGGTTCTATGAGCCGTACTGACCGTATTGCTAAGTACAACCAATTATTACGCATCGAAGACGAACTAGGCGAAATCGCTGTTTACGATGGTATCAAATCTTTCTACAACATCAAACGATAATTGTAGAAAATAACGACAGACCGTGAGAAATCACGGTCTGTTTTTTTATTTCTAGAAATGAATAGATGGGGAATAAATGGTAGTTAGATAAAAGCCTAGAGGTTCTTTTTTTTGAAGATTTGCTATGGGTAATCGAATAAGTTTGTATAGAAGGTAAGAGGGGGGAGTTCAAGAGAATTGTCTATCTGTCATAATCGTCATAAAGTATTTAAAAAATCGGTTGTAATCAAAATCGATAGCAATTCGTTGTATAGGTCGATTAATAAATGGTTTTTCTTGAATAGAAGAACGAAATTCCGCGTATGATTGTCCACGAGCTAAATCACTATTAATAACGTAAATAGGGGAATGATGGTATGTGAACATTGTATCATCGATAATAGCCATAAGCGGCATGAGATCATGAACAGGAGCGCCTTCTAATGTCGGGAATAGCTTTTTATAAAATTGATAGTAATAATGATCAAGCATAGGTTTTACGAGTTTGGATTTACCAATTTCATCAATGTAATTAATCATTTCAGGGGTAACAAGTGCATACTGAGTTACATTTAGTGGATATACAGATACGTTAGATGCATATTTGAAAACTAAGTTGGCAGCGACCGGATCTTCATGAAAATTAGCTTCCGCTATAGGAGTAACATTACCAGGATGTAAAAAAGCTCCGCCCATAATGTAGTAAGATTTTACAGTTTTCATTATTTCTTTGTATAAAATGAATAATATAGATAAAGAAGTGAGGCGACCTACATTTACAATGATTAATTCATCTTTATATTTTTCTATCATGTTAATAATCGCAAAAAAACTCTTTAATTGCCCCGTATGAAAATTACCTTCTGGAATAATAGGTCCAAGACCGTGGATACCGTGTACATCAGGATAAAAATGAGGTGTATTGCTTGTAAGGGGGTAATCAGCGCCATGAAATATTGGAATAGGTTTCTTTTTTGCTATTTCTGTTAAGTATTCAATGTTTTTGGTAGCAACATCTTTAGAAATATTCCCATAATCAGCAACGATACCGACTACTTCAATTTTTTCTGAAAAAAGAGCCATAATAAGAGCGATTGCATCGTCAATACCTGCATCAGTAAAGAATAAAACCTTTTTTGACATTTTATCTCATCCTATCTGGTGAAATTTCAAAATTGGCTACCAATACCAAATCACCTTTGGGATATATATTTCTTCTCCCTTAGAGAGAGAAGAAATATATATTGCTGGTGTAGATGAAAGCTTAGGGTAGGTGGAGTATATATATATGAGCTACTTAAAATAAATAGAAGTTATTTTTGGTTAATAAAACCAATTTCTATCCAAAAAAAATTAGTGTTGCAGGCAGTAAGGGGTATACCTAAAAGCTTTCATCTGTCATAAGTGACATGAAGTATTTAAAGAAGAAATTATAATCAAAATCGATAGCAATTTGCTGCGCTGGCCAATTGGTGAATGAGCTTGATCCAACTAAGGAGCGGAAATCACCGATGCTTGCTCCTTGAGCATAAGATTCTGTCATGACAACAATTGGTGACTTGTGATAAGTGAACATGGAGTTATCAAATAAAGCTAGTATCGGCATTGTGTCATGAAATGGACAACCTTTTAAATGTGGTAAAGCATTTTTATAATATCCATAGTAATAGTGATCGAAAAGTGGTTTGACGAAAGGGACTTTTCCTTTTGTTTCAATGTATTCAGCCATGTCCGGTGTAACGATTGAATATTGAGTTACGTTTAATGGATAAACGTACATGTTAGATGCGGATTGTAATACGATATTAGCCGCGATGGGGTCACCATAAAAATTTGCTTCCGATACTGGAGTAACATTACCTGGATGTAAAAAGGCACCACCCATTACGTAATAAGACTGGATCTGCTGCATTAAGTTTTTATATAAAATAAATAAAATAGCTAGGGAAGTGAGGCGCCCTAAACTTACAATGATTAGTTCGTCTTTATATTGCTCAATAAGAGGAATAACTTCAAAGAAATTCTCCATTTCTTCGTTTTTGATCTTTTGATTTGGGATGATTGACCCGAGTCCCTCTTTACCGTGTACATCGGTAAAAAAAGTGGGCGGACCTCCAGTGAGGGGACGTTCTGAACCACCGAATATTTTTATATCCCCATTTTTTGATTTTTGTTTAAGAAAATGAGCATTTTGTACAGCCATTTCTTTTGGGACATTCCCGTAATCAGCGACAATTCCAACTACTTCAATTTCATCGATACAGAATGCAAGGAGCAGGGCTATCGTATCATCGATTCCAGGATCACAAAAAATGAGAACTTTTTTAGACATATGTTCACCACCTATCTTATTTATATATATGTAAGATTTGGGATAAGAAGAATAAAAAGATTATTTTCTTAAAATAATAACCGGTTAAATTCAGAAAATATAAACTTTATATATTAGGTCAAGGTTTTTGACGTAAATTTCATTCGGAAACGCAGTCATATCAAGGGTGTAAGCGCATAATGTGATGGATTTTCGCTGATAAGTTGATAAATTGCAGGTTTTTACAATTTATACTATGATAAGGATATTAACAGAAGATCGTATAAACATGAGGGATGATGAACATGAAATTTACAAAGATTCTTGTCCAAATTGCTGCTCTTTATGTGTTTTATATGGTTGGAAATTGGGTACAAGAAATGTTAAATATTCCGATTCCAGGAAGTTTAATTGGGATGTTTCTTTTACTTGTTGTACTTAGCCTAAAAGTCCTTCCAGTGAAGTGGTTTGATTTAGGAGCAGAAACACTCGTTGCTATTATGCCGTTTTTATTAATTCCGCCAACGCTTGGCCTAATGAATTACGGTGCTTTTTTTATGAGTAAAGGAATTTCTCTTTTCATTACAGTTGTAGCGAGTACGTTTTTAATTATTATTGTCGCAGGACATACAGGACAGTATCTTGCGAATAGAGAGGAAAAAGAGACACAATGAGCCAAATATTAATCGGAATTGGTTGGGTTCTTTTTACGATGCTATTATATCAATTATCTAAAAAAATCTATAAATTATTTCCAACACCATTTACTATTCCAATGCTTGTTGCAACAGGATTAATGGCTTTCTTATTTATAGTGCTTGATATACCATATCAAAATTATATGGAAAGTGGTGGTGGTTGGATTGCAAACCTACTTGGACCAGGTGTTGTAGCATTTGCAATCCCGCTTTATAAACAACGTCATGTTCTGCAAAAATATGTTGTACCAATTGCTGGTGGTGTATTAGTAGGTACAACAGTTGCTATTGCAAGTGATTTGGTTATTGCCACACTTATGGGGACAGATAAAAGCTTAATTTTATCTTCTTTACCAAAATCAGTGACAATGCCAGTTGCGATGAGTGTATCTGAACAAGTTGGTGGTGTTCCGTCCTTAACGGCAGCCTTCGTCGTTATCGCAGGTATTACTGGAACGATTTCAGGACCAATTTTATTAAAATGGAGCCGCGTTACAAACTCAGTTGGTAAAGGGATTGGCTTTGGATGTGCGTCTCATATTATGGGTGTTATGAGAGCGATGAAAAATAATGAGCATGAAGGTGTTATTGGATCGGTAACAATGACATTAACGGCAATTTTGACATGTTTGCTCGGACCGTTATTTGCAACGGTGTTTATGTAATAGAAGAAAAGCGAGAGCGACACTATAGGCTCTCGCTTTTCTATAGGATTTATGCTAACATTTAAACTAACTGAATCTTTGTAGGAGGTACGCCAAGTGCATACGTTATTATCAGTTTTACTTATTATTGTATCGATTTTAATGATTGTTATGGTACTTATGCAGTCTAGTAATAGCTCAGGCCTTTCAGGTGCAATTTCAGGCGGTGCAGAGCAATTATTTGGTAAGCAAAAAGCACGTGGAATTGAAGCGGTATTAAACCGTATCACAATTGTTTTAGCTGTATTGTTCTTTACACTAACAATTGCTGTTACGTACTTAAACTTATAAAATTAAAAGAAGAAGCGTTAGTGGATTATGCTAATGGTTCTTCTTTTTTTAATTTGTTATTCGAAAAAAGTTTCTAATTAGATTATAGAATTATAAATATGGTACACTAAGAATAGAAAGAATACGACTAGATTACAGAAGAGAAAGAGGAGAAGTACATGATGAAATTAGCATCTCCAAAACCATTTACATTTGAAGGTGGAGACCGCGCTGTTTTATTATTACATGGATTCACAGGGAACTCAGCTGATGTACGCATGCTAGGGCGTTTCTTAGAGAAGAAAGGCTATACTTGTCATGCGCCAATTTATAAAGGACACGGCGTACCACCAGAGCAGCTTGTTCATACAGGCCCTGAAGACTGGTGGAAAGATGTAATGAATGCTTACCAGCATTTAAAAGATCAAGGTTATGAGAAAATAGCTGCGGTTGGATTATCATTAGGCGGAGTATTCTCATTAAAACTTGCTTATACATTACCGATTTTAGGTGTTGTACCAATGTGTGCACCGATGTACATTAAAAGTGAAGAAATTATGTACCAAGGTATATTGGCATATGCCCGCGAATATAAAAAGCGTGAGCAAAAATCACCTGAACAAATTGAGCAGGAAATGTTTGAATTTAAACAGACACCGATGAATACATTAAAAGCATTACAAGAGTTGATTCGTGACGTACGCAATAATGTTGATATGATTTATGCTCCAACATTTGTTGTACAAGCACGCCATGATGAGATGATTAATACAGATAGTGCTAACATTATTTATAACGGTGTAGAATCTACGTTAAAAAACATTAAATGGTATGAAGACTCTACGCATGTCATTACACTCGATAAAGAACGTGACGTGCTACATGAGGATGTATATAACTTCTTGGAGCAACTAGATTGGTAAGATCTAGTTGCCTCTTTTTTTCATAAGGGAATTTTTTATCCCGCTATTTGTGGGCTAATAATCAGTGGGGACGGACAAAAAACCACTGGTTAAAGTTTCACTTTATGAAAGCTGTAAAAAATCATTGGGAGATGATGAAAGTTTCACTTTATACATCCCCCATCTTTCGGATACACTAAATAATATAAGGGTTTAAAGGAGGTATTTCTGCTTGGAAGAAATCATACAAGAACATATTAATAAGTTGTTATTATTTATGAGAGAAGAAGCTTATAAACCGTTAACGATACAAGAATTAGAAGCTGCATTTGGAATCGAAGGCTCTGAGGGCTTTAAAGATTTCGTAAAGGCACTTGTAATGATGGAAGAGAAGGGGTTTGTTATCCGCACACGTAGTAATCGCTACGGTCTTCCAGAAAAAATGAATTTAGTGCGCGGTAAATTAATTGGGCACGCACGTGGTTTTGCGTTCGTCGTTCCAGAAGAGAAGAAAACGGGAGATGATGATCTTTTCATCCCGCCTACAGAACTAAATGGTGCACTTCATGGTGATACAGTATTAGCACGTGTTAGCGCGCAATCAAGTGGATCACGCCAAGAAGGTACGATTGTTCGTATTTTAGAGCGTGGAACGAAGGAACTAGTTGGTACATATACAGAATCGAAAAACTTTGGATTTGTTATCCCTGATAATAAACGCTGGACAAGTGACATTTTCATTTTGAAAAGTGCATCTATGGGCGCTGTAGAAGGTCATAAAGTCGTTGTGAAAATTACGAGCTACCCAGAGAACCGTTTAAGCGCAGAAGGTGAAGTTATTCAAATTTTAGGTCATAAAAATGACCCAGGGGTAGATATTTTATCTGTCATTCATAAACATCATTTACCTTTAGCGTTCCCTGAAGAAGTTATGGAGCATGCAAACAGTGTACCAGAAACGATTTCAGAAGAAGATATAAAAGATCGCCGTGACCTACGTGATCAAATGATTGTTACAATTGACGGTGCAGATGCAAAAGACTTAGATGATGCTGTTACAGTAACGAAGCTCGAGAACGGTAACTATAAGCTTGGTGTTCATATTGCGGATGTAAGTCATTACGTTCAAGAAGGTTCTCCAATTGATGTTGAAGCAGCAGAGAGAGCAACGAGTGTATATCTTGTAGACCGTGTAATTCCGATGATTCCGCATCGTTTATCAAACGGTATTTGTTCATTAAATCCAAAAGTAGACCGTCTGACACTATCTTGTGAAATGGAAATCAATAATCTAGGTGATGTTGTAAAACACGAGATTTTCCAAAGTGTAATTAAAACGACAGAGCGTATGACATATGCTGACGTAAGAAGCATTTTAGAAGATGAAGACGAAGCGCTAATTGAACGCTACGAGCCGCTAGTGCCAATGTTTAAAGAAATGGGGCAGTTAGCGCAAATTTTACGTGAAAAACGTATGCGCCGTGGTGCGATTGACTTTGACTTTAAAGAAGCGAAAGTATTAGTAGATGAAGAAGGAAAACCGACTGATGTTGTCATGCGTGATCGTTCTGTATCAGAGAAGTTAATTGAAGAATTTATGCTTGTTGCGAACGAAACAGTAGCAGAGCATTTCCACTGGATGAACGTACCGTTTATGTACCGTGTCCATGAAGATCCGAAAGAAGATAAGCTTGAGCGTTTCTTCGAGTTTGTAACAAACTTCGGATATGCGGTAAAAGGACGTGCGAACGAAATACATCCTCGTGCACTGCAACAAATTCTTGAAATGGTTCAAGGGCAGCCGGAAGAGGTAGTTATTTCAACAGTTATGCTTCGTTCTATGAAGCAGGCACGTTACGATTCGGATAGCTTAGGACATTTCGGTTTATCAACTGAGTTCTACACACATTTCACATCGCCAATTCGTCGTTACCCAGATACGATTGTTCATAGATTGATTCGTGAATATATCATTAATGGTAAAGTAGACAACGAAACGCAAGCGAAATGGCGCGAAAACTTACCGGAGATTGCAGAGCATTCTTCTAATATGGAACGCCGTGCTGTTGAAGCTGAACGTGAAACAGACGAAATGAAAAAAGCAGAGTATATGGTTGATAAGATCGGTGAAGAGTATGACGGTATGATTAGCTCTGTAACAAACTTCGGTTTATTCGTAGAGCTTCCAAATACAATTGAAGGTCTTGTACACGTTAGCTATTTAACAGATGATTACTACCGTTATGATGAAAAACATTTTGCGATGATTGGAGAACGTACAGGTAACGTATTCCGCATCGGTGACGAAATTACAATTCGTGTTATTAACGTAAATAAAGACGAGCGCGCAATCGACTTTGAAATCGTTGGCATGAAAGGCACACCTCGTCGTAAGTTCAAAGATCGTCCAGTTGTGATTGAACAGCCAAGAACAGGCAGAAAGAAACGCGGTGGACGTAGCGAACGTAGTAATGAGCGCGGTGGCGAACGCGGCACAGGAAGAAAGTTTGATCGTGGCGGGCAAGGAAAAGGAAAAGCATCAGCAGCTACATCTGCATCCGCTAGTCAGCCAGGTAAAAAAGATAGTAATAGTAATGGCAAGAAGAAAAAAGGCTTCTTCGAAAATGTACCAGGATTCAAGAAGAAAAAGAAAAAGCGTAAGTAAGAAAAGAGTGGCTTCGCTTCACATTTTGAGCGAGCCACTTTCGCTTTTTATGGAATCCAGCTATAGTGGCTAGAATGTTCGGTGGCTTCGCTTCTTCCCATGAGGCAAAGAGCGCGCCTCAAGGTCAGAAGCTCCATCCATCTCACATTCTAAGCGAGCCACTTTCGCTTTTTGTTTACATTTGTTACAATAGTAAAAATAGAGGAGGGACGTTATATGCCAAAAGGTTCAGGTAAGGTTATTGCGCAAAATAAAAAAGCATTTCATGATTATTTCATCGAAGAAACATACGAAGCAGGGCTTGTCCTTCAAGGAACGGAAATTAAGTCGATTCGCGCTGGACGCGTGAACTTGAAAGATGCGTTTGCACGTGTACATAATGGTGAAGTATGGGTTCATAATATGCATATTAGTACATATGAACAAGGGAATCGTTTCAACCATGATCCGCTTCGTACGAGAAAATTACTTCTTCATAAAAAAGAAATTGATAAGCTAGCGGGAGCTGCAAAAGAAACAGGATATTCATTAGTTCCACTTAGAATCTATTTGAAAAATGGATTTGCAAAAATGGCACTTGGTTTAGCTAAAGGTAAGAAACAATATGACAAGCGTCACGATTTAAAAGAGAAAGAAGCAAACCGTGAAATTGCACGCGCGTTCCGTGATCGCCAAAAGATGTAATACAGATATTTACATTTGTAAAACGGCGCGCGTATGATATAATAACTTATGTAAGGTTGTTGCACATTGAAAAACAGCTCTTAGTAGCTATCACGATATTTTCTTCGTATGCTCCATTTTTATCATGGGGACGTTACGGATTCGACAGGGATAGTTCGAGCTTAGGTTGCGAGTCGAGGGGATCGGCCTCGTTAAAACGTCAAAGCCTATAATTGGCAAACAAAACAATCTTTCTTTAGCTGCTTAATTGCACTAAAGGTTCCTCCCTCCATCGTCCATGTGGTAGGGTAAGGGACTCAAACTAAGTGGACTACGCCGGAGTTCGCCGTCTGAGGGCGAAGGAAGAGAACAATCAGACTAGCAACTTGGAAGCCTGTCGATAGGCCGAAGAGTTCGCGAAATGCTAATATATCGACTACACTCGTAGAAGCTTAAGTGCCGATATTTTTGGACGTGGGTTCGACTCCCACCGTCTCCACCAATACATATTTGGTGGTTTTTTTATTTTGTGTGTGATATGAACCATAAGTTTGCCGGAACGGCAATCTTATGGTTCTTTTTGTTTGCGGCAAACTTATGCTTCCAGGATTTGAAGAATATTTTTAATGTCGCTTTTAAATAAAGTCACAGTGTTTATAAAAAAGACGCGATGTTTTGTCCCTTTGGATCTGTTTATCTAAAGGGATGTTTTTATAGTGAAAAGAAGATCTGAACTGAAAAGCGGATTAAGGAACTGTTGAGTAGCAATAAAGTTACTCCACTAAAGGGCCAGATTGTTGAATAACAGTCTTTTAAGAAATGTTATCTAACGACGCTTGTGCAAAAATAATATTGTTGTTTAATTTATAATAAAGTCATTTGAAAAATAATATTAGTTGTTTAAAAATCCTTATTCCACAAACGGAGCAGGTTAGTGGAAGCGATAGTAATTAGGTTTGACTGGGAAAATTGTCGATGATATTAAAAAAGACACCGAAGTGTCTTATGTTTTTTAAATTAAGCATACCGATAAATTGAAATTTAATTACTTAACATTATGTTTATCTTGGGAGCAAGGTATTTTATCGGTGAGTGTATACAAACCATGTAATGCTTGCTGTTAATAATGCTGACGAAATCAAAGCTGTAAGAACACTATATGTTTGCCAAATAAGTATCGTTGACCAATCGAAGGCAAAAAACATTATACACTGGGCAATCGTAGCGATTAGGAAAATAATTGTTACGATTGTTCTCTTTTTTGTCATTGGCTGCTGCTCATTCGTTTTCCTTTTTCTTAATCCTAAGAAAAATAACAGAACGGCTAATAGGCAAAGAATAATTGTGGTAGACGACAAAATGATGTCCAAAAGCTGTGTGCCGCTTATCTCATATGACTGAGTTAGATTGCCGTTTAATATATTTTTAACTTTTAGTACCAGGTTTATATTGGTATTTGCGCCGTTGCTCAGTAAGCAGATGGCTGTTCTTTCATTTGGCAGTATGGCTACTTCGGTACTAAAATTTGGATTACCCCCAGTGTGTTTTATAAACGTTTGTTCGGCGTTTACCGACCAACCTGCCGCATAATACATATCATTGACAGCCGAAACAGACATATCACCCCTATGTGATTTTTCGATGGCCCTGTGAAATATTTCGGGTATGTCCTGCACGATACCCATCTGTATGCCCATCCAACGCGCCATATCTTTTGTATTAGAAATGATATAGCCAGCAGGTTTATTCCCAGCATAATCCGGAGCGTTAAATGGAGTTGTTATAAAAAAGGAAGAACGGTAGCCCTGTGCTAGCTGTCCAGTAGCTTGAGCATCTTCTTTATAAACATACGTCTGGTGAAGACCTAAGGGTAGAAATACCTGTTCCTTCATAAAGTTTTCATAGCTTTGTCGTGATACAATCTCAATAACCAAACCCAATACGTCATAATTAACGGTTCCATAGTTATATTGTTCACCGGGAGAGAACGCCAATTCTGCATCTACCAGCGTTTCCACAGTCTTTTGCAACATATCAGGCGTATTACCTTGTGGAATATTTTGAATATGTCTAATATTTGTTAGGCCGCTGGTATGGTGAAGAAAGTTATTTAGTGTAAGGTTTTGCATATCAACAGGTTTACCTTGATACTTTAACGTAAACCAAGGTAAATATTTTTGGATAGGGTCAGTCATTGATAGCAGCCCTTGCTCTTCCAATAGCAAAATCCCCATACCAGTAAAAGCTTTACTCACCGAGGCCAACTCATAGAGTGTATTTTCACTTGCAGACAATCCCTTTTCAAGATCTGCATACCCAGAAGAAAAGTAGAACACTTCACCATCAGCAAGTATTGAGATTGACATTCCAGGCACACCTGATGTACGACAGGCATCATCTAGCAATGCTTGTATTGCCACAGATTTCGAATCTGACAACGCATAACTTTTTGTTGCGAATCCTGAGAATAATATAAATATCGTTAATACAAAAACAATAGTCTTTTTCATACACTCTCCTTTTTGAAGAATTATAAGGGTATAAATAACTTATTTTTATAACTATAAACTAAATTCTAATTTATCTTTCTATTTACCTGTATAATATGAAATAATTGTGCAGAGTTACACTTAAACTAACGGGGGCGTTAGTTCAATAAGAAAAACGATCTTCAACAAT
>NZ_BOQD01000302.1 GCF_018332515.1 Bacillus hominis
AAAGCGATTAAAAGAAGAATATGCAGTTCCAGAAGGTGTATTCAATGTGTTAAAGGCATTACCTAAAGAAACGCATCCTATGGATGGATTACGTACAGGTGTGTCTGCATTAGCTGGTTACGATAATGATATCGAAAACCGCTCGTTAGAAGTGAATAAAAGCCGAGGGTACAAGCTATTAAGTAAAGTACCGAACATTGTAGCGAATAGTTATCATATTTTAAATAATGAGGAGCCAATTCAGCCTCTTCAAGAATTGTCATATAGTGCGAATTTCTTCTATATGTTAACTGGCAAAAAACCGACTGAGCTTGAAGAGAAGATCTTTGATCGTTCCCTTGTTTTATATAGTGAACATGAAATGCCAAACTCTACATTTACAGCTCGCGTAATTGCATCAACGCAATCGGATTTATACGGTGCTTTAACAGGAGCAGTTGCATCTTTAAAAGGAAGCTTACACGGCGGTGCAAATGAAGCGGTTATGTACATGCTTTTAGAAGCTGGAAATGTTGAGAAATTTGAAGAACTATTACAGAAGAAACTTTACAATAAAGAAAAAATTATGGGCTTTGGACATCGCGTATATATGAAAAAGATAGATCCAAGAGCACTTATGATGAAGGAAGCTTTAAAACAGCTTTGTGATGTAAAAGGTGATTATACACTATATGAAATGTGTGAAGCTGGAGAAAAGATTATGGAGAAAGAAAAAGGCATTTATCCAAATCTTGATTACTATGCTGCGCCGGTATATTGGATGCTTGGTATTCCAATTCAACTATACACGCCAATCTTCTTTAGCTCTAGAACAGTAGGACTATGTGCACACGTAATTGAGCAACATGCGAACAATCGCTTGTTCCGTCCACGTGTAAATTATATTGGCGAGCGACATGTATTTAGTAAATAAAAACAACTGGGGAGTTGTTAGCGCCGCCCGCCAGATGGGTGTTTGACCGACACCCATCATTAATAATAACGAATTTTCGACAGAAAGGGAAGATTAGCATGATTAAAACAAATGAAATTAAACAAAAAGATGCATTATTAGAAGAAATTACGGATTATGTATTAAATAAAGAGGTAACAAGTGCAGAAGCATTCAGTACTGCTCGCTACGTATTACTTGACACACTTGGATGTGGAATTTTAGCGCTCCAATATCCAGAGTGTACGAAATTACTAGGACCAGTTGTACCAGGAACAATCGTGCCAAACGGTACACGTGTACCAGGAACGTCTTATGTACTAGATCCAGTAAAAGGTGCATTTAATATCGGATGTATGATCCGTTGGTTAGACTATAACGATACTTGGCTTGCAGCAGAGTGGGGACATCCATCTGATAACTTAGGCGGAATTTTAGCAGTTGCAGATTATATTAGTCGCGTTCGTATTTCAGAAGGAAAAGAACCATTAAAAGTACGTGAAGTATTAGAAATGATGATTAAAGCACATGAAATTCAAGGTGTACTTGCTTTAGAAAACAGCTTAAACCGTGTTGGTCTTGACCATGTACTATATGTAAAAGTAGCAACAACTGCTGTAGTTGCGAAAATGCTTGGCGGAACACGTGAAGAAATCTTTAATGCATTATCACATGCGTGGATTGATAATTCTAGTCTTCGTACATATCGTCATGCTCCAAATACTGGATCACGTAAATCATGGGCAGCAGGTGATGCGACGAGTCGCGGTGTTCATCTTGCAATGACTGCTCTAAAAGGTGAAATGGGTTATCCAACAGCATTATCTGCGCCAGGCTGGGGATTCCAAGACGTATTATTCAATAAACAAGAATTAAAATTAGCAAGACCACTAGAGTCATATGTAATGGAAAATGTATTATTTAAAGTTTCATATCCAGCAGAATTCCATGCACAAACAGCTGCAGAATGTGCAGTGAAGTTACATCCGGAAATTAAAGAAAGATTAGATGAAATTGATCGTATTACAATTACAACTCATGAATCAGCAATTCGTATTATCGATAAAGAAGGTCCATTAAATAACCCAGCTGATCGTGATCATTGCTTACAATATATTACGGCAATCGGTTTATTAAAAGGAGATATCGTTGCGGACGATTATGAGGATGTAGTAGCAAATGATTCACGTGTAGATGAATTACGTAATAAGATGGTTGTTGTTGAAAACAAGCAGTACAGTTTAGATTATCTTGACCCGAACAAGCGCTCAATCGCCAACGCTGTTCAAGTTCACTTTAAAGATGGTACTGTAACAGAAAATGTGGAATGTGAATACCCACTTGGTCACCGTTTCCGTAGAGACGAAGCGATTCCAAAAGTTGTTCAAAAATTCACTGCAAATATGGCAGGTCATTATTCTAGTAAGCAACAAGAACAAATTCATGAAGTTTGTTTAAATGAAGAAAAACTAGAAAATATGAATGTAAACGAATTTGTAGATCTATTCTTAATTTAATAATAGGGGGAATCTAGAATGGCTTGGGTTGTGAATAAACAGTCAACACAAGAAGAGCTTGCGAATTGCTTCCGAGCTTTAGTAGAAGCAAATGAAATTTTACAAATTCCAGGTGCTCATGATGCAATGGCAGCTCTTGTTGCGAAAAATACAGGTTTTTCAGCTCTTTATTTATCGGGAGCTGCTTATACTGCAAGTAAAGGACTACCAGATTTAGGCATCGTGACGTCTACGGAAGTAGCAGAGAGAGCAAAGGATCTGGTAAGAGCTACAGATTTACCAGTTCTTGTTGACATTGATACAGGATTTGGTGGCGTACTAAACGTAGCGAGAACAGCTGTAGAAATGGTAGAAGCGAAAGTAGCGGCTGTTCAAATTGAAGATCAACAATTACCAAAGAAATGCGGCCATTTAAATGGCAAGAAACTTGTTACTACAGAAGAATTAGTTCAAAAGATTAAAGCGATTAAAGAAGTTGCGCCAAGCTTATATATTGTAGCACGCACAGATGCTCGCGGCGTTGAAGGATTAGATGCAGCGATTGAAAGAGCGAATGCATATGTTCAAGCAGGGGCAGATGCAATTTTCCCAGAAGCGCTTCAATCAGAAGAGGAATTCCGTCTATTTAATAGCAAGGTAAATGCACCTTTATTAGCGAATATGACTGAATTCGGGAAAACACCATATTATAGTGCAGAGGAATTTGCGAATATGGGCTTCCAGATGGTTATTTATCCTGTAACTTCACTTCGCGTTGCAGCGAAAGCGTATGAGAATGTATTTACTTTAATTAAGGAAACAGGTTCTCAAAAAGATGCACTTTCTAATATGCAAACGAGAAGTGAATTATATGAAACAATTTCATATCATGACTTTGAAGAGTTAGATACTGGAATTGCAAAAACCGTATTATCTGAAGATCAATAGGTAGAACAACTAAGGCGATGAGAATACATCTTTGGCAAACCGAACTGCTTGATGTGAAATTTCATCGCCTTCTGTTTTCAATAATAAGATATTCCACTCATCGTAGACGAGCATATGCAAAGGGCAATGAAGGCCGAAATGATAGGGGGATTCAGATGGAGAAAACGAAGTTACCATGGGATGAATTTTTTTCACTCAATAAAGATGTGAATCATACTTTCTTTACACCAGAAGATTTTTCAGGGGATGAAGATTTAATTGCAAAAACGACAGAACAATTCGTTAAACAAGAAATTGTCCCACAAATTGAGAACATTGAACAACATAACTATAAAGTTTCTCGTCAATTATTTGAGAAAGCTGGGGAACTTGGATTATTAGGCATTGAGGTACCAGAAGATTATGGCGGGTTCGAGTTAGGAAAGGCTGTCTCAGGTCTTGTAGCAGAGAAAATGGGTTACGCTGGTGCATTTAGCGTTTCTTTTAATATACACGCCGGTGTCGGTACATTGCCTTACATATATTACGGAACGAAAAAACAAAAGGAAAAATATTTACCAAAAATCGCATCGGGAGAATGGATTGGGGCGTATGCTCTAACTGAGCCAAATGCTGGTTCTGATGCATTAAGTGCAAAAACAAGCGCAGTTTTGAATGAAGAGGGTACAGCTTGGAAGTTGAATGGTGAGAAGCAATGGATTACAAATGCTCATATGGCAGATGTATACGTTGTTTTTGCGAAGACAAATAAAGGAATGACAGCGTTTATTGTCGAAAGAACATGTGAAGGTGTATCCATTGGATTAGAAGAAAAGAAAATGGGCATTAAAGGTTCTTCAACAGCGACGCTTATTTTAGAAGATGTTGTTATCCCTGCTGAAAATATTTTAGGGGAAGTTGGGAAAGGGCATCACGTAGCTCTTAATATTCTTAACTTCGCTAGACTAAAACTTGCTTTTGGAAATATTGGAACAGCAAAACAAGCAATCGGTTTATCGGTCCAATATGGAAAAGAGAGAAAACAGTTCCAAACGGAATTAGTAGACTTTACGATGATTCAAGAGAAAATTGCAAATATGATCATTGCTACATATGGAGCAGAAAGTGCAGCTTACCGTACAGCAGGTGTAATTGATGAAGCAATTCATGAGAGTGATGAAGATCTTATGAAAAAAATGTCCCAATTTGCAATTGAATGTGCACTTAATAAAGTAAATGCTTCTGAAACACTTGGCAATATTGTAGACGAGGCTGTACAAATTCATGGTGGATACGGTTATATGCAAGAATACGAAGTAGAACGTTTATATCGTGATGCTAGAATTAGTCGTATTTTTGAAGGAACGAACGAAATTAATAGATTAACAGTTGCTAAAATGTTAATGAAACAATTCGAGCAAGTTGAAGATCATGTAGTAGAAAGTGATATAACAAATGTAGAAAGAAACCATCGTTACATTTTATTAGCGAAAAAACTGTTGAAACAATCTTTGAAAACGCTCTCTAAAACTCCAGGCTTAAAAATTGATCAAGAGCAAGAATATTCACGCGTATTATCAAATATGTTGACGGACGTGTACGTTATGGAATCCGCATTTTTACGTACGAGGAAAGCGGTTAGTAAAAATGGTGAGGAAAAAGAGCGTACGAAGCAAATGATAACAGATGTTATTTGTGAAGAAGGATATCGTAAAGTAGAAGAAGCAGCGATTTCTATTCTTTCAGCGACTGTCACAGAAGAACAAGATAGACACATTGTTTTAGCTGAAATCCGTCAATTATTAGTGCCTTTATACACGAACTTATTTACGAAAAAGAGAGAAATTGCGAAAGTTATTATAAATCGCGGGAAATATATTGTGTAAATAGGAGGAAAGCGATATGAAAAAGATTGGTTTTATCGGTTTAGGTAACATGGGTCTTCCGATGTCTGAAAATTTAGTTAAATCAGGTTACACAGTATACGGAGTGGACTTGAATAAAGAGGCTGAAGCTTCCTTTGAAAAAGAAGGAGGAATTATCGGCCTATCAATCTCAAAACTAGCAGATACATGTGATGTGATTTTTACAAGTTTACCTTCACCTCGTGCTGTTGAAGCGGTATATTTTGGGGAAGAAGGATTATTTGAAAATAGCCACTCGAATGTAGCTTTAATTGATACAAGTACAGTATCTCCACAATTAAATAAACAATTAGAGGAGTCGGCGAAGGAAAAGAAAGTAGACTTTTTAGCGGCGCCTGTTAGTGGTGGTGTAATTGGAGCAGAAAACCGCACATTAACGTTTATGGTTGGTGGATCAAAAGAGGTATATGATAAAACTGAATCTATCATGGAAGTGCTAGGAGCGAATGTTTTCCATGTTAGTGAGCAAATCGATAGTGGCACAACTGTCAAATTAATTAACAATCTATTAATTGGTTTTTATACTGCTGGTGTGAGTGAAGCTTTAACATTAGCGAAAAAGAACGATATGGATGAAGATAAAATGTTTGATATTTTCTATTATGCAAATACAGATGAGTTAAACATGACTTCTAATTTCAAAGAATTGAAATCTGCATGTATTCGAGTGGCAACTAATAAATATGGAGCGAATACAGCTGAAGTTCAAGCAGTTCAAAAGGCATTTGATGCAGTAAAAATTAAGTAAGTTAGAAATAAAGTTTTCATTCATATATTAATACATTATGAAAAAACAGCTAATATCATTTTAAGGATATTAGCTGTTTTTTTACGTAGCAATACACTAGTGAAAATAAACTTACTAAGCAATAATCACGCTGTCTATCTTCAATAAGTTGCGAGAAATATACAAGATGTAAAGTATATAAAAACAGAAAATTAATAATATATTGACCTCTTAATAGAAAGTGCTATAGAATGAAAGCGATAACAAACGATTGCTTTAAAATGATTTCCCTGATCTTTTAGTATTTACAAATATATGAAGGCATAAAGAAATCTATTTTTTTAAGTTTTAATGCAAACGCTTTCGTATTAAAAGATCATTGAAATACATACATGAAAATAGCCAATATGGGGGGGAAGTAAAAGAGATTTCTAGATTAATTTAAGTAGGGTAATTTAGACGAGTATAATAAATCGCTCGTACTATTTAAAGAAAGGGTGTATGTGGTGCAAATGACAAAAAGACTAATTAACAAATCAGTTTTATTACTTACTATAATCGTTATGTTATCCTCTGTTTTCTCTTTTCAGAATGTGAAGGCCGTTTCAAATTCGAAAACAACTGAAATTATCATTCATTACAAAGAGCAGCCTGGAAATACAAAAGACTGGAATCTTTGGATGTGGGGAGAAAATGCAAATGGTAAATCTTATGAATTTACTGGTGAAGATGAATTTGGAAAATACGCAAAGATTAAAGTAGATGGTGACTATAATCGTGTAGGATTTATCATTCGTACGAATGAGTGGGAAAAAGATGGTGGGGATCGTTGGATTGAAAATATAAAGGACGGTCGTGCTGAAGTATGGATTCTTTCGGGTGATGAAAAAGTATATAACTTTAAGCCTTCTTCGGATCTCGCAATTCAAAAAGCTACTATTGATAGTTTTAATGAAATCACTGTAACGACTAATGTTCCGTTTAATAGTAAGGAACAGAAAATTGAAATTGAGGGCATTAAAATTAAGGAAATTAATCCTTTTGATAAAAATGGTGGAGATATTACTAATAAGGTGAAAATAATTACGGAACAGAAAATTGATTTAAAACAGACATACAAAGTTAAAATAGAAAACTTAGCTGATACGAATACTGAAATCGGTAAAGTCATTCGTAGCGAAGAGTTTGATAAATTATTTTATTATAGTGGTAACGATTTAGGTAATATATATACCCCGCAACATACAAAGTTCCGTGTATGGGCTCCTACTGCGAGTGAAGCGAAGTTAGTTACATATAAAAAATGGGACGATAAAATAGGTACTGAAATAAACATGCAACAAGGTGAAAAGGGAACTTGGAAAACAGAACTTAAAGGGAACCAAAAAGGTCTCTTTTATACGTATAAGGTGAAAATTGGTGATAAGTGGACTGAAGCAGTTGATCCATATGTTCGTGCTGCTTCTGTAAATGGAGATAAAGGTGTAGTCATTGATTTAAACGAAACAAATCCGAAAAAATGGAAAGCAAACAAAAAACCGGAATTTAAAAATCCGGAAGATGCTATTATTTATGAATTGCATGTACGTGATCTTTCCATTCAACCTGAAAGTGGCATTAAGCAGAAAGGAAAATATTTAGGGGTAACAGAAAAAGGAACAAAAGGGCCTGAAGGTGTAAAAACAGGACTTGATCATATGAAAGATCTTGGTGTTACGCACGTTCAGTTTTTACCGATATTTGATTATGCATCAGTAAATGAAGAAACTTTAAATGAACCACAATACAATTGGGGATATGACCCGAAAAATTTCAATGTTCCAGAGGGCTCCTATTCTACAAATCCGTATGAGCCGACTGTTCGAATAACTGAATTAAAGCAAATGATTCAAGTGCTGCATGATAATAATCTTCGTGTTGTAATGGACGTAGTATATAATCATATGTATAATGCCGCTGAATCTAATTTTCATAAGTTAGTTCCCGGTTATTATTATCGTTACAATGAAGATGGAACACTTGCCAATGGAACTGGTGTAGGAAATGATACCGCTTCGGAACGAAAAATGATGAGGAAATTTATGGTGGATTCCGTCTCATACTGGGCAAAAGAATATAATTTAGATGGATTCCGTTTTGATTTAATGGGCATTCATGATTATGAAACGATGAATGAAATACGTAAAGCTGTTAATCAAATTGACCCTTCTATTATTCTGCATGGGGAAGGTTGGGATTTAAACACACCTCTTGCAGCTGAATTGAAAGCAAATCAAAAAAACGCGGAGAAAATGAAAGGGATTGCTCATTTTAACGATAATATACGTGATGGATTAAAAGGTAGTGTATTTGAAGAGAAAGAAACTGGTTTTGTAAATGGAAAGCAAAACATGGAAGACCGTATTAAAAAAGGCATTACGGCCGGTATTGACTATGATACAAATTCGTCTACTTATCAAGATCCAGAGCAGGTGCTAACTTATGTGGAAGCACATGACAATCATACATTATGGGATAAACTTGAGTTGACTAATCCAGGTGAGAGTGAAGAAGTGCGAAAACAAATGCATAAATTGTCTTCTTCTATTTTATTAACATCACAAGGTATTCCATTTTTACATGCAGGACAAGAGTTTATGCGCACAAAGTATGGTGATCATAACAGTTACAAATCTCCTGATTCAATTAACCAGATGGATTGGTTACGCCGTGCAGCATATAATAATGAAGTAGATTATATGAAGGGCTTAATAGATTTACGCAAAAAGTACCCAGTTTTTCGAATGACATCTACTGAGCAAATTAAAAAGCATATATCATTTATAGATGCTCCCAAAAATGTTGTAGCTTATATAATAGATGGAAAGGGCAATGGGAATAAAAGCGAATACTTTATGGTGGCTCACAATGCAAACAGAGAAGCCGTGGACATAACTCTTCCATCGAAAGGTCCTTGGAAAGTGCTAGTAGATGGTAAGCAAGCCGGAAGTAAAACACTTTATGTTGTCCATGATAATAAAATTAAAGTTCCTGCATTAAGTTCATTCGTTTTAAAAACGGAGAAACCGATTAAATAAATGCAAAAAGCGAAGTGAGGTTATTTTCACTTCGCTTTAAAAGTTAACTTAATATAATTTCACATACTGTAATTATATTACAATTTAATAAACAAAAAGAGAAGAACTCACCAAGGTTCTTCTCTTTTTTATGTGTAATTAGGGTTTCCATAAATGTAGATATGGATGGTGTAAATTAATGGATGAATAATTTACTCTTAAAATTATAACAGAACAAATAAAGCATTTTATATGTAATATTGCATAAGAAGGATAAACAACAATAATTTATGGTGAATAAGTAGCGCTTTTCCATATGGCGAGTTTATTTCAGAGTTACTTCCTAAATTCTATATCATTTTCCAATCATGTAAGATTAAGGGTGAAAACAGAAGAAAGGAAGGTTTAAAAGTGAGCTTAGTATAAAATGAAACATTGCAAGTATAAGATTCCGTACTTAGTAATTTCTCGCTTTAAGGCATCACATTGGGAAAGTGTGGGGAGTTCAATCGATTCTGAATAAAATTGATAGTATCAGTTGCAATTTTTTTACGTTTAAGAACAATCCCAGCATGTCCACATGTATAAATATATCGCGTAGGTCTTTCCCAGGATTCCCACAAATAGTCCGTATCCTCAGGATGCACATATAGATCGTGCTTGCCTGAAATTAATAAAATATTTTCTTTTTTCACTTTTGGTAATGCTTGACTCGGTTCAGTGATTTTCCAATAATTTATTAAATCATCATACGTTACACCATGATGTTCCAAGTCTTCTCTAATAAATTTACCTGGATTTGTCTTCCAAATCGAATAAGAAAGTCGATTCGCGTAGAAAATGGATGCTAATACATCAATCTCTGGTTCAACAAGAGATGTTAAGTTAGTAATAACCCCACCTAAACTGACTCCTATTAAAATCAAGGGGCCATTTTTATTTGCTTTAATCCATTTAATCAAAGTTCGCAAATCAGCTACCGCTTGTCTAGTTGCTTGTACAGTTCGTTCAATATTGGCACTTACCATGTACTCTCCACTGAATAGGGATTGGTTGGGTTTTCTTTCAAAATGATATGGTAGAGTGAAATAATACATATTCCATCTCAAGTTGGTCATATGGTCATGAAATATTTTTTTTACACGTTCGTTAGAATCCATTCTCCAACCGTGAACAAAGATGACATGAGGTGCATCTTCATTTTCATGTAAAAATAATTCCCCAGTTACAGAGTCGTTGCGTGAATCACCAGATTGAACCGAGCTTTTATATTTGAACTGTCCAGCCATGTATTCTTTTTCCTGCTTTGCATGCTTAATGTTAAAATGAATATTAGATGGTTGTACTTTATAAAAAAATTCTATGTCTTTTATATCTAGTGAGGTGTTAGAAAGAGAAGTATACTGAAACTCGACACTTCTTTTTTTGTGCAAATCATACAAGGCATATCGATCAATGAGTTTTGAAAAAATCAAATTAACCTCCTCCAAAATACATATTGTTTTAAAACATGGATAAAATTTATGTTTTCTTTATGCTGTTAATTAATTATAAAAACAGGTGATAAATTTGCATATTATATTATAAAGCTAGTAATAAAATAAAACTATAAATAATTTATACAAAAATCTAAAAAACAAGTTAATATTCTCATTCATAAAAGAGAACATTAACTTGCTTATTTCCGTATCAAAAGGTACACCTTTTGAAGTGGCGTAATTTATATGAAAGACAATGTGTCAATTTGTATATCTAATACAGTGATAGTTACCATAATTTTCGAAGCCTATAGTTAATTAACCTTACAATATACGTCTTTTTGGTATATAAATAACAATATTCATTAAAGAAAAAGTTTTAATCCTTCATGAGAATCTTTAAAACCTAATTTCTTATAAAATTGCAAAGCTTCTTGTCGTTCTTTATCTGTTGTTAGCTGTACTAAATGACATCCTCGTAATGTAGCACGTTGAATAGCCCATTTAATAAGTTTAGTTCCTATACCTTTACCACGTTTTGATGAGGCTGTTCGTACACCCTCGATTGTCGCTCTCCAACCCCCTTGACGTGCAATGTAAGGCGTAAATGTAATTTGTTGAACACCAACAATCTCCGTCCCATGACACGCTACAATTAACTCGTTATTTGGATCACAATCAATAGCGTGAAATGCTCTTATATAACTATCAGGGAGTGGTGTTTCATAGCGCTCTCTTTTATTTCCTAAAACATCATCAGCAAGCATTTTTACAATAGAATCTAAATCATCTGCCGTAGCAATCCTAAATGTTATAGTTTCTATCACTATCAAAAAACCTCCTTAATGTATGCACTTGTTACTTTTATTTTACTTGTTTAAATACAATAGGTTAAATTATAAAATATTATGAGTCTCT
>NZ_BOQD01000303.1 GCF_018332515.1 Bacillus hominis
CTCAATGTTACTCAACAATCGCGTCCTATTGTTGAGTAACATTGAGATTCATTATCTGTTCTCGGTTTGTTTAAGAAACGGCCCTTGTTATTGTATATTCTTTAATAAGAATTCTGTAATCTCTTCATTTAGCTCATGATGGAAATATTCTCGATTAAATCCATGTGGATCTTGTGAAGGAAGAAAAGATGCGTTTGTCATTTCTTTTGGAAATGGACTAAGAAACGAAAAATGTCCTGCGTTTTTAACTATTCTATGTTGGATTTTAGTACTGTCAGTTATCCCATTTAATATAATTTCTGCATGAAAATAAGGTGTAATTTGATCTTTCTCCCCAACAAGCATTAAAGTAGGGATGTTTATGTCTTCCAAAGCACCTTTTGTTTTAAACCAAACTGAAGCTGGTGCTAAAAGAACTAAAGATTTTATTCTGTAATCAGGTGTAATATTGATAAGGTGAGATTTCTCATCAGAAGACTCATAAGAGAAAGAGGTTGGTACTCCTCCCGATGCTGCTAATGCTGTGTATCCTCCCATAGAATGTCCGATGACTGAAACAGAATCAGGTTTTAAAATTTTTGCAAAATCTTCACTATTAAAGAACCAATCGATCGCCATAGAAATATGTTTTGGCCTAATGGTTAGATTATCGACTGTACCTTCCAAGGTATTGTCGTTTCGATTATTGAATGGGTGTTCAGGCATTCCTACTACAAATCCGTTACGAGCCAAGTGACGAGCAATCGTTCGATAAACTAATGGTGAACCACCGGTGCCATGAGATATTAAGACCAATCTAAACACACCTTCTCGAGGCTCAGCATTACTTGAAACATTCAAATGATAAGGTCCAATGTTTTCAAATTTTTCAGGAGTATTTGTTGGGTACATAACAAACATAGGAAATGTTATATCTAATTGTTCATCAAAAAGCTCCACTCTTCGATAGCCAGCGAACATTACATCATTTTTTTCTATTTCTTCATTCATCAAATTCATCTCCTATTAACCTTTAATTATTTATCCTCATAACCTTGTTCAATAATACAATAGTAATTAGTTAACTTACAATATCAAGTTAAACTCTCTCCGTATTGTTTCAGAATATGGATCTGATTGTTGAATAGAATGACTCGTATTCTTTAAACAACTTTATTCTTTTTCAAACGACTTTTTTGTCACTTTACAATAAACTCTTTCATTTGTTTACGTGACAAATGAGAACCAGGATAAAATAATCATATAACAGTTATAACTAGACATAGCACGCTTTATTCTGTAGACAGTCTGCCTAGTTATACCGTTTTCTTTTGAAATATGAGAAATGGATTCACCATTGTTTAACATTGCAATCACTCGATTATATACTAACCTTTTTTGAGGATCCTTTGCTGTTGGAGAATAGATAGTTGGTCTTCCTTTATAGATGCTTTATGGATTCTAAGGATACACTTCATAATGCGAGGAACTCAAATATATAATTGCAAGAACGCACAAGTTAAGTAGTAACAGCTATTTGTGCGTTCTTTATTTTAAAGCAAATTAAAGTATTCAGTTGCGATTGCCAATTGAGATAAGAATAAAATCTTGAATCTCCTCTAAATAGTATATAAAATTGTATTGTAATTTATATATATTGTTTTCGTAATTTATATTTTGGAATTTTGGGGATTTTAGTTACAACAAATCTTAAAAATTCTATACCTAGCTACTTGAAGAATCTCCAATTACTTATTAATAAAATAGGGCAAGCATTGGAAAAGATAAATGAAATTGAAGAATATCATACCTCTATCTAGATAAGAGGAGTGGCTCGCCAAATCATTAATCCATTGAAATATTTCATAATTCACATTGTTTAACTCCTTATTTGTTAGAGTTTGATGGCTTATGTAGAAAAGTGAAACTAATAATCGGGATTTTACGGGCAGTTTATCTCCCACTTAACTTCTTTGCTTTCACCAAATTTTGAGGTGGGAGTATTACTGCCCGCAAATAGTGGGATAAATGAAATAAAAACAAAAAAAGAATGAGGCTCGGAGGAACGACATGGAACATTTAATTTCAGTATTTGAGCAGCACAGCTATAGTATTTTATTCACTGTTATTTTGATTGAACTGCTTGCGATTCCGATTTCGGCTGAATTCTTTATGAGCTTTGCCGGATATTTTGTGTTTCAAGGAAAAATGGATTACACCTTGGCCATTCTAACAGCTATTGCTGCTGGAGGAGTCGGAATTACAGTTACATACTGGATTGGAAGGTTAGGAGGCTATAAACTGATTGAAAAGTATGGACGGTATATTCACCTTGGACCTAAGAACTACAAAAAAGTAGCCGCCTGGATGGAACGATCAGGAAGTAAATTGTTGGTAGTTGCTTATTTTATTACTGGGGTTCGGCACTTCACAGGATACGTATCTGGTATTTCAAGAATGCCGTATCGAACCTTTTTTATTCCAGCATACATAGGGGCAAGCTTATGGGCAATTAGCTTTATTACACTAGGTAAAATATTAGGACCGCGCTGGCAGGATTTTCATAAATTGGCCGGACAATATCTTATCTACATTGTCCTTGTACTCGCTATCGTTATAGGGGGGTTACTAGTTTACAAATTTTACAAAAAACAAATCAAAAACTTTTTCCTACGACTGCTTAATTGGCTTATTTCCTATTTTCGAACAATCCGAGCAACGGAAGTGTTCCTTATCAGTCTTACACTAGTCTTATTAGGAATGATAACTTTAATGTTGGGAATGGCACTGGATTATTTATATAATGAGTTTACTCAGTTTAACGAGGTTACTACATATATTGTTCATTCTGTACTTCAAACAGGATGGGCAAGTAGTATCAAAGGATTTCTATCGTTGCAGTCGCCTATCGCATTTAGTGTTCTCATTATTATTACGATTTTAGCTATTTGGAGAACAGGAAGGAATAGATGGCTTGAAGGTCTCTTACTTATCGTTTCCATACTTGGAGCGCATATATACCATAATGCAGTCTTACACACACTGTCTTATTTTCATTTTATAGGAAAAGATGCGGCAACACGTTCTTCTGCTTTTCCAGATGAAAAAGCAACAATTACCATTATTGTGTTTGGCACCTGCTTATTTCTAATGGTACGTCACTTGAAGAATAAGTATATACAATTTGTTCTCCCTCTTCTGGGTATCTTGCAATTGCTAGGTATAGCAATTGCAAACATTGCGTTTTCTCATATACTTCCAAGCGATATAGTAGGTGGATATGTATATGGCGGGGTGTGGATGTTCTTGAATTTCTTGCTATTTGAGATGTTTCGCCTTATCGTAAATAAGCAAATTTAATATCCAGTACATACAGAAATAACTTTTTAAGGAATGCTACAGTTCGCGCGTTCCAACGCGTATAGAGCGCTTCGGCTGAGATACAAGTTCCTGTGGCTTCATTTAATTTTGTGCAGAGACTAACTAAAGACTCAGAACTGATTGTTTTCCAAAAAAACACAAAGAGTGATACAAGGTCTTGTGCCTGAAATTTTCGTTTTCGTTGAATCATACCTGTTTGATACGCAAGTTCTTGTAAGTGATGGATAGAAAATTTATTTCGAAACTTCACCCAGTATGCGTAATTCCTCAACTAATATGTTGTTTGTAGGCATAAATTAGGGCACCCTTTCA
>NZ_BOQD01000304.1 GCF_018332515.1 Bacillus hominis
ATATAGTATAAAAAGGCTAAAGGTATAGCCTTTAGCCTTTTGTTTAATCCGTACTTCTCAGTTTTAAGTTTATATTCATTTGGAAACTATTTGAGTTAATGTATGAATAAATTCCACTGCACTGTTTTTATTACCTGATAATTCAAATTTAGTAAGTATAGGTACAGAGGGGATCGATGCATTATATAACTTTTTCATTACATACCCCTAGGTAGTTTTAGCAATGTAATGGGTTATTTTTCATTGTAATATTCTTCTAAAGTGATGCCTTTCTCATATATTTCTTTTGCAATGTCACCTACGTATCGAACATGCCATGGTTCATATGAATAACCTGTAATGTGCTCTTTTCCTTTTAAATAACGTATAATAAAGCCAGCACGATGAGCATTGTTTTTAAGCCATTTTCCTTCAATAGTATTCGCAAATTGAGTTTCTAGTGTATTATTGACACTATTCGCAGAAACGTCCATCGTTAACCCTGTTTGATGTTCGCTATGACCTGGCTTTGCAGAAACTTTATCAGCTTGGACCTGACCTTGTTTCTCTACATTTCGTCTATAAACAGTTTGTTGATATTCTTCAGACCGAAATCCAGATATAGCATGTAATACTATTCCCTCTTGTTTCGCTAAGGCAAATAACTTTTCCAAAGCGATAGCAGCTTCTTTTCGTAAATGACTTTTCTCTTGAATCCCATCAAATGCAAACCTAACATTAGGTACAACTAAATCGTTAGGTCTATAATTACTTGGAAGCTTTCTATTTTTATTAACTACTACATCCACAGTATCTGGGGATGCAATAGTTACAGATCCATCAATATTTTGTATATCATCCTTACCTTTAACAATGTCAGTGATGCTAGGGAAAAGAATATATATGCATAGTAAGAGAAGAACAGCTCCCCCTACTAAGCGACCTATTAATTTTCTAACCATTTTATCTACTCCTTATAGCGATCCATTTTAAAATTTACATCGTATTGTGATGAAGCTAACTAGTGAATTACTTTTACATCTCTATATAATTTCGTTATAGTTATTTATTAAAATTTAAAGATTAATGCTACCAATTCAAAAAAGTTGAGCTAATTTTATTAAATCCATATGAAAATAATTTTTTTGTTTCTATAAATCTCTTAGTATCTTCGCTAGTTCCTATGACAACAGAAATCGTTCTTTTTTCACCTTGTTTTGCTGTTCCTGTAAAACAGTATCCTGCTTCATCTGTAAATCCAGTTTTCAAACCATCAATTCCTTGAAAATACAACTCACCATTAGATGTATCGAGCATCTTATTTGTAGTCATTATAGTTGCACCATTATACGATAATGTATAATTTGTCAGCTTGGTTATATCTAAAGCAGTCATTTTTGATTCTTTATTTTGAGCATTTGGATTTCAGGTTCTGTTGCAAATTTTCCTAAGACATAAAGAGACGGGAAATATTGCAACAGAACCTGGTTTCTTATATTTTTATTATTACATTGAAATAGTAAATGAACTATCTAATAACCTTACGTAAAGGTGACAATTTTGTAAGATTTCATAAGTGAAAAATGAAAGTAAACTAATATTCAAAAGTTTACTTTCGAGAGAAGTAAAAAAAGAGTCCTATTAATTTAGGACTCTTTTTTGTTTTATGAAAGAAGATGTTTTCGTAATTGGCTTAGTTCTAATGTCAGTATCGAAATCGGAATTTTTCTCGTATATGCATATAGAGCTTATAAGGTGTATAAGTACTATAAACAACTTAGTGGTTTTAAAAAAAAGAAAGATGCTGTAATCTATTTAAGAAAGAATCTAGATACCATCATTTAATTCTATAACATTGAAATCTTTAAGTTTAATGTATCCACCTCTGTGTTGTTTAATTTTAGAAATCCTTTGAGTAACTGATACCATAAAAAACACCTCTTTTTTATTTCTTTAATGGTTTTGGTGAAAAACTGGAAAATAATCGTTTTTATTTTACCAGTTTTTCAAATTAATAGGAACAAAAGTGTATTCTTGCTTTTATTATAAAACTAATTTAGTTTTTAAAAGATTTACTAATTAGCACATAGTATATTTTCACGTTATTCCTCCCTTATCATTTTTTATATTTAATCAAATGTATTTGTTATACAACTCTTCCTCCTTGTAATATATCGTTCCCATCACTAAATACCATTTCCCTTATTTTGCATAAAAAAAAGACACAGAGATTTCTCCCCCATGCCCACTTATAGCTTTAAAAGTTAACTACTGAATATTTTTATTACGCTCTAATTGGTTTTGAATTCCTGACCTATCAATTTGAATCCAATACTCTGCAATTTTCCCATCTTCTACTCTATACACTGCACTTGCTATTTGAATGATTGGAAGTCCTGTAGGTTCATATCCATCAATTTCTCCTACATGCATACCTACTTGTTTCCAACGTACATATACTTTACTTCCTTGTGCTAAAAATTCTTGAATTTCTAAAGAAAAATTACCGTATACTTCAATCATCTCTCTTACATGTTCAGCATAATCTTCAGGTGTTCTGCAAACTGTTTGTTCTTCTTCAGATACAATTTGATGTGCCAATACTTTTTCTGCCATTAATTGATTTGAAAGGTCAGGATTATTCCCCGAACGTACTTCATCAAAAAATTTTCTAACAATTTGTTCTGGCGTCATTTAAAAACCCCCTTATTAAGAAATCCAATGCTAATCATATCATAGTTTATTTTAATCTACCTATTAAAGTAAACTGATTCATGTGTACAATAACAAGACAAAATCTCTTCTTTCTTAAGATATCCCGATTGATTCCCCTGAAAATTCACAATACTAATTATCTACTTCTTCACCGCATGCACATACTGCACCGTCTCAAAAGCTTTCAAATAATCATTTCGTCCTTCAAAATATAATTTATTTATGTCCTCTGGAGATAAGTGCTCATAAATGAGTAAACCCGACTTCTCTAACAATGCTTCCATTTCTCCGTAAGAAAAACATGATTTCATCGGTTCTCCGCCTACCGCAGCCATTTCCACCATATTTTCAACACGATTGGATAATCCTTTTTCGGTAAATAAGTTTTCATCCGGATAATCGAAAACGATAGAACTCCCCTCTGGAACCATCGCAAATAAACGTTCTATTAAGCCAGAAAGTTCCTCTTTCGTTAAATAATACGTAACACCTAAAAGGCTAAAGAAAGTCTTTTTCTTTTCAAATCCTTCATTACATAACTGTTCATAGGAAAATCCTTTCGTAAAATCCATTGAAACAAAATGAAGGTTATTTGGAATTTCAAGTTTTGCTTCTTCTACTCTTTCCTTCTTAAACTGTTGCGTAGAAGGATGATCCACTTCGAATATTTCTATTTTATTTTCTAATTCTCGGTGTCTAAAACTGAACGTGTCTAAGCCTGCACCGAGTATGACGTATTGTTTTGCTCCTAGTGTAATTTCATGAAATAATACTCTTTCACAATATACTGCACGTGCTAAAGGTGTTGGTGATAACTGAACTTGTGTAATCCATTTTAATATTTCATTTGGATTATCTTGAAACTGCTCTGCAATATCTTTATTGAAAAAATGTATCCCTTGAACCATATTCGTTTCAATATTGTTACGTTCTTTTGGTAAAATTAAATCTTTAGCTACATAATCATCAAAGATTTTAGGACTATCAAATTCACTATGATATGCCCTTCCGAAAGCTGATACTAACGACGTTACACTTGCTTCACCTTGTTTCACGCACATACACTCCTTCATTTTCACAACAAAAATAGGGTTCCCCTGGCCAGGAGAACCCTATTATACACCGTATTTTTATATTGGTAAATTATAGCATAAATAAGTTTTTTTGTCAAGTTTTCAATTCTCTTTAACACTTCAATAAATTGTATGTTTTCAAGAGGAAAATTGAAATTACATACAAAATATTCCTATTTTAATGAACAGGTCCTTTTGAAAATAA
>NZ_BOQD01000305.1 GCF_018332515.1 Bacillus hominis
CACGTAATATAGACGCTGACTCTAAAAAAAGCACGTTAAAAAATAACGAATAAATAAGGAGGTTTTATATACGATTTTTAAATTATAAATGACTGCGAGGTTTTTAATTATGTGGCGTAATAAAAACGTTTGGATTGTATTAATTGGGGAGTTTATTGCTGGTCTCGGTTTATGGCTTGGTATTCTTGGTAACCTTGAATTCATGCAAAAATATGTCCCTTCTGATTTCATGAAATCAGTTATATTATTTATCGGACTATTAGCAGGTGTTCTAGTTGGTCCTATGGCTGGCCGTGTCATCGATCAGTATGAAAAGAAGAAAGTTCTTCTATATGCTGGGTTTGGTCGGGTTTTAAGTGTTATTTTTATGTTTTTCGCTATTCAATATGAAAGTATCGCTTTTATGATTGCTTTTATGATTGCACTTCAAATTTCAGCAGCTTTTTATTTCCCTGCATTACAATCTGTAATCCCACTCATCGTTAATGAACATGAGCTATTACAAATGAACGGTGTACATATGAATATCGGTACAATCGCTCGTATTGCAGGTACTTCACTAGGTGGAATTCTTTTAGTTGTAATGAGTTTACAGTATATGTATGCCTTCTCAATGGCAGCATACGCTTTATTATTCCTCTCAACTTTCTTCCTACAATTTGAAGATCAAAAGTCTACTACATCAAATAAACAATCAGCTAAAGATAATAGTTTTATGGAAGTATTTCGTATTTTAAAAGGAATCCCTATCGCTTTTAAAGCACTTATATTAAGTATTATCCCTCTTTTATTTATAGCTGGATTCAATTTAATGGTTATTAACATTAGCGAAATGCAACATGACCCAACAATTAAAGGATTCATATATACAATTGAAGGTGTAGCGTTTATGTTAGGTGCATTCGTTATTAAACGTTTATCTGATCATTTCAAGCCTGAAAAGTTACTATATTTCTTCGCATTTTGTACCGCTTTCGCACATCTTTCCTTGTTCTTTAGCGATATAAAATGGATGGCTCTTGCCTCATTTGGTTTATTTGGATTTAGTGTTGGCTGCTTCTTCCCTATTATGTCGACAATTTTCCAAACGAAAGTCGAAAAAAGCTATCACGGGCGTCTCTTCTCATTCCGTAATATGTTTGAAAGAGTTATGTTCCAAATTGTCTTACTCGGCACAGGCTTCTTCTTAGATACGATTGGATTACAGTATATGGTTCTAATTTTCGGAGTCATTTCATTGGTGATTATTTTTATTTCCCTATCTAAGCAAAAACAATTTGAAAAACAAACGTCGCAATCTACGAATTTATAACATAAACACTTTAGGCATGGATTCAGTTTTATATTGATCCATGCTTCTTTGTTTTATAAAAATCCCATTTATTACCTTTATCGAAGTTATTTAAAGGAGTAGACCCTCTTGCTTCCGAATACATTATATAAAGGATTCTCTATAAAAAGGAGTGGTGGAAATTTCTAATGGCATGCAATTATTAATTATCCTTCTTTTTTCATTAGTTATGTTTGGCGTCCTTAATTTTTTAGCCATTTCCTTATCTCAAAATAACTTTAAAAGAAGGATTGTTGCAGGTTTCGTATTTTTATTGTTAACTCCCATTATCTTGTTGACTACTACAGCATTCGCTTCTATATTCGATAAAGGTGGAATTGGCTCAGCTAACTTAGCCTTTAGTATTGCAAATGTATATGTTGTAAATGGAATTGTCATTCTTCTTTCCGCTTCATTTATCCTCAAAAGACATAACTTAAGATAGGCTGCTAGGCATGAATCTGGCATTACAGTAGATTCATGCCTTTTTATTTTGAAATCCCCATCTTTCTCTAAATTTTTATGTGAAATTTAGTAATTCTTTATAAAAATTTAAACTTTATTTTTTACAATATTCCTATCTTATTCGCACGTTTATAAAAACTAATAAGAAAGGAGTACAAAATGAAAAAGTTTCTACTTATTTTTCCTATATTAATCGTTCTACTTAGTGGATGCAGTAATAATGATATATACAGCTCTTGGGAAGTCGTTGATAATAAAAATGGTGAATGCCCAGTATATTATAAATTTGAAACAGTTGTAAAAGAAGAAAAGAAAGAAAAGCTTGTTCAAAACTTAGTAGAAATGCATACAACAAATAAAAAAGAAGATCTATATAAAGGAACATTTGTAAAAAACTCTAATGTGTATCACATTGATTATGGTAACTCGTTTACATCAGATCAATCTATAAAAGTTGTCGATAATAAATTAAATGTATACTTCATGAATGCTGAGAAAATGTGTACATACAAAAAAACAAGTAACTAACTATTAGAATTCAGCAACTTCAAAAAACTACAAAACCTCCTAAATGGTATGGATGAAATATGCAATAAACTTTTAAGTTAGCTGACTTATCATTTAGCCATCCTCTTCTAGAAAAATTGGAAGAATAACCAGCTTGTGAAGTATGATATTTATTCCAATCCCTTCCTCTAAATTTGTCAATCGTTTTAATTTTCATAAAAAAATGATAAAATGTAAACATGTGTTTTCAGAATAATTAAAAACGCAGAAAGAAAACACTGTTTTTAGGAGGGGTTTTGATGACTTACACGTTAGCAACTAGAATGAAAGCATTCCAATCTTCTATTTTTAGTGAATTAGGGGCCTATAAAAAAGAGAAAATTGCAGCAGGTCATAAAATGATCGATTTAAGTATCGGGAATCCCGATATGCCTCCTGCTGATTTTGTAAGAGAAGAAATGGTACATACGGCAAGTGCAAAGGAAAGTTACGGATATACGTTATCTGGTATTCAAGAATTTCACGAAGCTGTAACTGAATATTACAATGACACTCATAATGTTATATTAAATGCTGATAAAGAAGTTTTATTATTAATGGGTTCACAAGACGGACTCGTTCATTTACCTATGGTATATGCAAATCCTGGAGATATAATATTAGTTCCTGATCCAGGATATACAGCTTATGAAACAGGTATTCAAATGGCTGGCGCAACATCTTACTATATGCCATTAAAGAAAGAAAATGATTTCTTACCTGATTTAGAAGTTATTCCTGAAGAAATCGCCGTTAAAGCGAAGATGATGATTTTGAACTTCCCAGGGAACCCAGTTCCAGCAATGGCTCATGAAGATTTCTTTAAAGAGGTAATCGCATTCGCGAAAAAACATAATATTATCGTTGTCCATGATTTTGCTTATGCTGAATTTTATTTCGATGGTAATAAGCCGATAAGCTTCCTATCAATACCTGGAGCAAAAGAAGTTGGTGTTGAAATTAACTCTTTATCAAAAAGTTATAGTTTAGCAGGTAGCCGTATTGGATATATGATTGGAAATGAAGAAATTGTCGGTGCACTTACACAGTTTAAATCCAATACGGATTACGGTGTGTTTTTACCAATTCAAAAAGCAGCATGTGCTGCACTAAGAAATGGCGCCGCTTTTTGTGAAAAAAACCGCGGTATTTATCAAAAACGTAGAGATACTTTAGTCGATGGATTCCGAACATTTGGTTGGAACGTCGATAAACCAGCTGGTAGTATGTTCGTCTGGGCTGAAATTCCGAAAGGATGGACTTCTCTAGAATTCGCTTACGCATTAATGGATCGTGCAAATGTCGTTGTCACACCAGGTCATGCTTTCGGTCCTCATGGTGAAGGTTTTGTACGTATTGCACTTGTTCAAGATAAAGCAGTATTACAACAAGTCGTTGAAAATATTAAAAATAGCGGTATTTTCTCTCTTGAAAAAGTAGATGAATTAGTTAAAAATTAATTACAACTCCCCCTGCTTAACTTTTGCAGGGGTATTATTATTAACTGGAGGTACGGTATGAATATTAAAGATACTCTTCCCCATCGCTATCCATTTTTAATGATCGATAAAATCACAAACGTTAAAGAATCTCAATCAGCTACAGGATACAAACTAATCACAAATAACGAGTGGTTTATTAATAACAATCAAAACTATATGCCTCATATGCTAATTGTAGAAGCACTGGCTCAACTTAGTGCTTTTGTAAGTACAGGTGAATCTGAAGGACTTGGTTTCCTCTCTTCTTTAGATGGGGTGGAATTTCATAGAAATGCGTACCCTGGTGATATGCTTGACTTACACTATGAATTAACACGTAACAGACGAGGTTTTATTCTTGGGAAAGGAATTGCCTCTGTAAACGGTCAATCAATCGTTACTATTGAAAAGCTATTAATATATCAAGCTGATTAAACAGATTACATAGTAAGGAGTAGGAAAATGCGGAATGTTGTTGGTATTGATGCTGGGGGAACATTAACAAAAATTGCTTACTTTAACGAAATGCACAAATTAGTTTTTGAAAAATTTTATTCACACGAACAAGGAAAGATTATAGATTGGCTCAAGAAGAACAAGTCAATTACGAAATTATGTATCACAGGTGGGAAAGGTGAACAACTACAAAAACGACTTTCAGATTCATACGAGACAGTAACGTTAAACGAATTTGATGCTACCATAACAGGTGTTCACCATATCCTTAACGAAGAAAAGCAATCTATTAACAATTTTGTTTTAACAAATATCGGTACAGGTACTTCCATTCACTACGTTCATGATAAACAATATGTTCGCGCCGGTGGAACTGGAGTTGGTGGCGGTACAATTATGGGGCTTTCAAAACTATTAACAAATATAGATCATTTTGAAGATGTAATCCCACTTACGAAAACAGGATCAAGAAAAGGTTTAGATATTACGGTTGGAGATATTTATGGTGGTATTCTCTCTCCTATCGATAATAGCTTAACAGCTAGCAATTTCGGAAAATCAGCCATTACAGACTCAAATTATAGTAGCTCTGATATACTAGCTACCATTCAAGGGCTTGTCGGCGAAGTTGTCACAGCATTAAGCCTTCAATTCGCTGAAGCGAAAAACATTGACCATATCATTTACATCGGTTCTACCCTATGTAATAACGTACACCTTCAAAATATTATCAGTAACTATACAGAATACCAAAACAAAGTACCAGTCTTTTTACAAGATGACGGTTATAGCGGTGCGATTGGCGCTTTGCTTCATGTTACGAATTAAAAAAGCTGACTTTTGTCAGCTTTTTTAAAGCAATACTTCAAATTCAATAATCGATTCTCCGTTCTCACCAATACGTTCCACACTAATTCTATCGATTATACCGTTTAACTTCTCATGAAAATTAGGAATATCCTTTGCTAGTTCAGTAGCTAACTGCGAGCTTTCTTTTCTTCCGACTGTTACATGGGGGATGTATGGAATATCCGTTCTCAAAAATTGTAGTAAAGGACCTGTATACAATCTATCATGCAATTCTTCTATTTTGTCTTTCCCTATTTCCACTTCCAAAAATAAATACTCTCCCTCGCTGTTTATCCGGCTAGCAAATTTAATTTCAATCGGACGAATCCCTTTGAACACATTCAAAATATATAATTTCAGCTCATCATTCGAAATGGAACTTTCAAATGGGAATACAATTGTTATATGAGGAGGGATTAATCCGAATAAAGGATCATGCTTTTCTCTGATACTTTCTATTTCATCAATGGGCATGTTATGTAAAAACAGTAAAATTGTACGCACTTTTATATCCCCTACTTCCCCTCAATTTTTTATATTTATCATATTGCATGGTAACTTGCACTTCAACAAGTTATTTCACTTACATAGAAAAATAAAAAACTTCTCAAATGAGAAGTTTTCATATAGCATGATTATTATTTTCCCGCCAAACTTTCCTGAACTTTATATAACAAGCAATTCTCCAAGGAATGATATACGATACTGCAACGACGTAAAATAATAGACCGATCGTTTGTTGATCTAAATCAACGATATATTGTCTTGAACCATATCTTAAAATAACAATTCCAATAAAGGTAATTAAAAAGGCTGCACTTTTTTTCGTATAAATGTTCCCATCTTCTCTTCGCTCATAATTTGTTAGAATTATAAGTGGGATCGCGAAAAGAACTCCAATTAATACTGCTATAACGACTTGTACTAGTGCTAGATGTACTGGACCAAAAAACCATATTATCCCTGGTGTTAAAAATAGTAATGGCCATAAAATACGTTTTCCCGTTCCTTTTATCGGTTTATACATAGAGCGGTAACGACGCCAAAATATGAGCAGCGCAACACATAAAAAGACTGTAATTAGTGAGGATGTGTCTCCCATATACTTTCCTTCTCTCTAAAATAATCTAACAATATTTTAAACCGTTTGTTCAAATGAAACTTTACGAATAAATATACTACTAGTTATGATATATAGAATGGTTAATCCAATTGAAATTACAGTAAAATATGGTATATCTATTAAAGATAGATCACTTGTAAATATTAAACTTTGTATCCCTGCTTCTCCAAAAAGCACACTATTTGCTGTTAAAAAAAGTGTCCCACCGATCATAAGACCGATCCACTTAAATCGTTGCTTAAAAACTACTACTGCCTGAAAGAAATATGCTATTGTAACATAAAACAAAAATTGTAAAATAAATTGTTGTGTTAATTGTTCTCCAATGCTAATATTCCCTAAATTATATTTTATATCTTGTAAAAGCATAACTTGAATAAATGAAAATAACGCAGATTGCAGTACAATATAACAAATCGCTCCGGTAAAATATTGTATCCTTGTCACACCAAATGAAATAGCTAAACGAAATAAATCATCTTGTATGATGAAAGTACTCCCTATTATAAACATCATAATTGCTATAGAAGGATTATTGATAAATTCGGGTAAATAACCAATTTTCATTCCATATAGATTAACAGCATTCATAGCCCCTTTTATTAATAAAGCTGCGATCCAAAATATTAAAATTGCTTTATAATGAAAATTTATATGTAACTTTAACTGCTTCATTAACATCGTCATTTCACTTCACCACCAGTTATGTGAATAAATAATTTTTGTAATGTAATTCTATCAACTGCCATTCCTTCTTTTTCAAGAGAGTAATAATCTTCATTAGAAAGCTCTTCCCATATAACAGCAATACCCTTCTTTCCATAAACTTCTCGATTTATAACTTTTTTATTGATCGAAAACGCATCTACTTTATCTTTTTGCCCTGAAATTATATGCCCCTGTTGTAATATATCTTCCACTGATGATTGAACAATAAGTCGCCCTTCTTTTATAATGATCACATCTTCAATAACATGGGTCACTTCTTCTACTAAATGTGTTGATAATATAATTGTTCGAGGATACTCACCGTAATCTTCTAATAGTAAACTATAAAATAACTCACGATGTGCTGCGTCTAAACCTGTAGTTGGTTCATCAAAAATAGTAATCGGTGCCCTACTTGCTAGGCCTTGAATGATTCCTACGACTGTTTGCATGCCATGTGATAGTTTATGGTATTTCTCTGTCATATTAAGCTGAAATTTATCTGCAAGTTCCTCAGCATACTTTCCATCCCAATTTTTATAAAACATGCTACACATCTTAAAGATTTCTTTTACTTTATAACTTAAATGAGCTTCTTCTTTCACTCTAACGAAACAAATATTTTGCATCGCTTTACTATTTTCAAAAACATTTTCGCCAAATATAGATACGCTTCCACTACTTGAAATAATTTGACCAGCAAGTATGTTTAATAATGTCGTTTTTCCTGCTCCGTTCCTTCCAAGTAAACCATATATTTTATGATTTTCCACTTTAATTGTTACTTCGTTTACAGCTAGTTTCTTTTTATATTTTTTCGTTAAATCTTTCGTTTCAAGTGCAAACATTACTCTTTCCCCTCCTTCGTAATTTTTTGTATCATATCCATCAATTCGTCTTTTGATATTTCTAGTACTTTTGCTTCTTCCCACACTTTAGGTAAATACTCTGTCATAAAAGTATTTTGTCTTTTTTTTAGTACGACTTCTTTTGCTCCCGTTGCAACAAACATCCCAATCCCTCTCTTTTTATATAAAATCCCCTCATCCACTAGTAGATTTACTCCTTTTGCAGCTGTAGCTGGATTAATTTGTAGCATCTTCGCAAATTGATTTGTCGATGGAACTTGTTCTTCTTCAAGTAATATGTCTTTTAAAATATCAGCTTCAATTGTTTCTGCAATTTGTATATATATTAATTTATTTTGCTCCAGAGTTGGTTTCACAATTTCACCACCTTAGGTTCATAGGTTCATTACTTATGTAATCAACCATATCACATCACTTTATTTTTTACCATAATTTTCATAAAAAAAGAGAATCATTCGATAATGAATGACTCCCTTTAAAAAATGTTCGGATTTTCAATCGTGAAATAACCCCATCTTCCCCCATATCACTTAGATTTCCGCACAGGATGTTCATCAAAAAATTGCTTTCGAAAATCTTTATTATTAACTAGCTTTTCTATTTTTTCTTGATTACCGTAAAAGAAGTTCATTACGTTCCCCTTATTCCATATTTGATCACCCTTCGGAAAATCATTAAATTCTTTATAAAGTATGGATAAGAGTTCTTCTCTTTTCAATTCAAAATTTTGATTTTCAACCTGAAACTCATATCCTTTCGCATTTGGTACTAAAATTGCAAGATAAATAGCATTAAAGAGAAAGTTCTTTTTCATCGTATCCTTTCCGTCAAACCAATACGTCTCAATGATATCTTCTGTTAAGTCACTGTTCTTTTTCTCACCGTATTTCACCGCGATCTTCTCATTTTTCAAATTTATACTTTGAACTGTTTCACCACCAGGTAAGTTTGTAACAATCGTAATAACGTCGGAATTATTTCCAACGTATGTCCCCGTATATTTTTTAAAAGCCCCAGGTTCAATATGTGATATTTCTTTTATTTGTTCCCCATTAGAACAAGCAGTAACAAATAAAAAAATTGTTAGCATAACACCTGCTATTCTATTCATATACTTCATTAGATACCCCCATTTTCTATTTATACTTTAAGTAATACAATATACCCATTAATAACCCTTCGAAATATACGCATTTTAATCAAAATTAAAAATTTTCAATTTTTATGTTTACAATTATCCATTAATTGTATATAATTACTAACGTAAGAAAAATATTCTAAAAGGAGGTCGAAGGAAATGATGAAATTACAATTACATGCTTTAACTTTAGCGTTAACTGCACCTGTATTTTTCGGACAATTAAATATGAATTCGACCACCATAATGGAGAATTGAAAATCGTACTTTATATCTTTTAATTCATAAATTCGCCACAGGAGGTCGTATACTTTCCTGTGGCTTTTTCACGCCCAGCCATAGGAGAACGATATCTTCCTGTGGCTTTTTTGTGCGATTTTTTAGTCTCTTACATTATTTTTTAAAGAAAGGAGCAACATTCGATGACTATTAGCGTATTGTTTTTAAGTATTACGATTCAAAGAAATACACTTTCCAAAGCTGAAATTTTTCATAATGAGCAAATTGAAAAAGCTATGAACGATATTAAGGAGCGCCAAATGCTTTATTGTGATCACCTGTAATTCCTTTTCGAAAGGAGGAATTCGTCTATGACTTTTCATATTTTCTTTTTTACGACAGCACTTCAGAAAAAAACGTTATCTGAAGCTGAAATCTTTCGTAAACAACAATTAAAACAAACTATGGATAAAATAACGGACATTAAAAGTTCGTATTATACACAAATGTATTAAAAATAAATTATAAAGGGGCAGTATCCTAATGAAATTTAAAGCTTTCTTTTTAACGATTACCATTCAAAAACGTAAACTTTCAAGAGATGAAATTTCACGTGAACAACAAATTAAA
>NZ_BOQD01000306.1 GCF_018332515.1 Bacillus hominis
ATTCCTTTTTAGTACGTTACATGAAATTTTATGTAGAAACACTACTACAAAATACATAAATGTTTGATATTATAGTAATGTTGATTAATTGTAAGGAAAGGAACTAACTATATAATGAATAAAAATGTATTAATTATTGATGATGACAAAGATATTGTAGAATTACTCGCTGTTTATTTGCGAAATGAAGGCTATAACATTTATAAAGCTTATGATGGTGATGAAGCATTACAAATGATATCTGCGTATGAAATTGACCTTATGATTTTGGATATTATGATGCCAAAACGAAACGGATTAGAAGTTTGTCAAGAAGTGCGTGAACATAATACTGTACCTATCCTTATGCTTAGCGCAAAGGCTGAAGATATGGATAAAATTTT
>NZ_BOQD01000307.1 GCF_018332515.1 Bacillus hominis
TATGGATAAAATTTTAGGACTTATGACAGGCGCAGATGATTATATGATTAAACCGTTTAATCCACTAGAATTAGTCGCTAGAGTGAAAGCTTTGTTACGAAGATCTTCTTTCCAAAACGCTGCTAAACCAAAGAATGAAGATGGTATCATTCGCATTCGTACAGTTGAAATACATAAAAATAATCATACCGTTAAAGTAAATGGTGAGTATATTAAACTCACTTCTATTGAATTTGATATTTTATATTTACTTGCGAGTAATACTGGCAGAGTATTTAGTTCTGAAGAAATATTCGAACGTGTTTGGAATGAAGATGGTTATGGTTCTAATAAAACGGTAATGGTCCATATTAGTAATTTACGGGATAAACTTGAAACAGTAATGAATGGTGAAAAACTGATTCATACGGTTTGGGGAGTAGGCTATAAAATTGAGAAATGAAGCATTTGATATATTAAAAGATATTCCAAAATGGAAGATGATTCTTTGGCTTTTATTAGCTATCACTCTTACACCTATTACCGAATTAATTATATATCGCCTCGTTACGAGTGTAATTGAGAGTTCACTTACTCTAAGCGAACTAAGTAAAGAATTCATTCGAATTTTTGGTTATGAAAAGTATAGAGGGATAAAGGAATCTTTATGGATGATGAGCGTTTCTTATTTGTTTTTATTTT
>NZ_BOQD01000308.1 GCF_018332515.1 Bacillus hominis
GTTCGTCCAACAGGAGATATTGTGGGCAGGTTTCAACCCAGACTGGCTGGTGATTCGCACGGGCAAGACGCAGATAATCCAGACCTAAGCCGTTAGACAGGTGCACGATATAGAGCGGGGCGTTACCGGCAATTTGTGCCAGGTTAATCATGCGGGCGATGGCTTCCGCTTCGCATTCCAGAGGGCGACTCAAGGCGTGATAGCGCGGCGCGGTTAACCCTGCGGCGATAAACTCCGCCCGCTTGCTGGCG
>NZ_BOQD01000309.1 GCF_018332515.1 Bacillus hominis
CTGTCGCTCATTTGCGACTCCCTTATGTTAACATTTCCAATTTGTAATGTCAACTAAGTTTTTCATTTTGTTTTTATTTCGTTTGTCGCTTTCTGCGTTATTGCTATCGGCGACTTGTTCTATATTACACCCCTATAATCTAATCGTCAATACCTTTTTATAAAGAAATTTAATTTAATATCTTCGTGCTCTTTTAGCTCCAGGTAAGGGCCTATAAAGATTTCATTAAAATAGAAACCATCGTCTACTTTTCTTTACTAATCTATTCTTCTAAATACTATTCAATTTAGACACTTCTCTATTACAAAGGACTCGCTTCCCCCATCTTACCGAACTTATACGATTGACTCTTTCCAGCTAAACTAGCAACCTTATTTTAACAATTAATAGTATATAATTAGAAAGTTGCTTTATTTTTTATTCCCCCCCTATTCCCCTTTGTTTATCAAATTGTACTATTAATAACATTCTATTAGAAGCAGGTGACGATATGAAAGATATACGTATTCTTATAGCAGATGACGATAAAGAAATTCGAGACTTATTAAAAAGATATTTAGAGCGAGAATTATATATGGTAGATACTGCAATTAACGGCGAAGAAGCATTGCATTTATTTAATCAAAACGACTATAACCTCGTTATATTAGATCTTATGATGCCAAAAGTAGATGGGATTGAAGTATGTAGAAAACTTAGGGATACAACTAACATACCGATATTAATGCTAACTGCTAAAGATCACGAAGTTGATAAAATTTTAGGTTTAAGCATTGGGGCTGATGACTATATTACAAAACCTTTCAGTATTCACGAAGTGGTTGCACGAGTAAAATCTCTTATGCGACGCTTTTTAGTTCTTGGAAGTAACACTACTGTACAAGAAAAAACAACTTTGACTTTTAAAGGGCTAACTATCGATTTAAATAAATACACGGTTCATACAAACGATACAGAAATCAACTTAACTGGAAAAGAACTTGAACTATTAAGATTCTTCACCTCAAACCCAGGGCAAGTATTTACAAAAACACAGCTCTTCCGAAATGTGTGGGACGATAATTATATAGAAGATGATAATACCGTTATGGTACATATTAGAAAGCTTAGAAAGAAAATAGAAATCGATCCTTCCAATCCAAAATTCATTCAAACTATATGGGGAATTGGTTATAAGTTTGTAGGTGAAAAACTTGAAGACTGATAAAATCCTCTTTCTTATTTCATTGCAACTTATCATTTGCGGGCTTTTAAATATAAACGCGGGTCCCAAAGTAAAAATATCTTTATTTATTACGCTTATCTTAATTACAATATACCTTTTCTCTTCAAGAATACACTTTATTCGAAGTCGCAAATCAATGGTCACTAAATTAAATCGTGCACTTAAAGGAAATTTACAAACAAGATTATTCACGAACAATGATCGCTCATTACATAATATCGTGTTTTCAATAAACGAATTAATAGCTGAATTAGAAAAAGTTCAGATTGAGGCGAAAAAATCCGAGGAATCGAGAAAGCAACTTTTGTCTAGTATCTCGCATGATATCCGAACACCACTCACTTCTATTATTGGATACATTGATGCTTTGAAAGATGGGGTTGCTGCTTCTGAAATAGAAAAGCAAGAATATCTTAAAATACTTTATATGAAATCAAACAACTTAAAGCACCTAGTTGATGAAATATTCAATATGGCAAAGCTAGATGCTAATGAATTTCCATTAAAAGAAGAAGAACTCGATTTTTCTGAAGTTACTAGAGAAGTGTTAATCGAGTTTTTACCTGAGCTTTCAAAACATAATATCGAACTACAAGTTCTCATCCCAGAATCTACTTGTCCTATTATTGCAGATCATCTTAGCCTTATACGGGTTATAGGAAATTTAACGAAAAATGCCATCTATTACGGAAAGGATGGGAAAATAGTAGGAGTCGAGCTACTAGAAACCGATACAGAATATGAACTTCTTATTTGGGATAAAGGACCCGGCATTCCAAAACATGATTTACAAAACGTATTTGAGCGAATGTATCGAAGCGAACAATCAAGAAACTCCTCTTTGGGTGGTAGCGGCCTTGGGCTTTCTATTTGTAAAGCGCTCGTTGAGAAAAATGGTGGACATATATGGGTCGACAGTATTCCTTGGGAAAGAACTACTTTTGGTTTTTCCATCCCAAAATACACTACTTTTAAGAAATAGTTAAGAAATGATTAATACGTAGTTAAACCCTTCTTTTTATCATGTAATTAAGAACTTATAGAAAGTAGGTGTCTCCTATAGATACAATTATAAAAACGACGAATCTTACTAAAATATACGGCACTCAAAAATCAGTAGATAATCTAAATATCAATGTACAACAAGGCGAGATTTATGGATTCATAGGACGTAACGGTGCCGGTAAAACAACAACCATTCGTATGCTGCTCAGCCTTATAAAACCTACAAGTGGAAATATTGAAATATTCGGGGAAGATTTGTTTCAAAACCAAAAAGACATTTTAAGAAGAATTGGTTCTATCGTTGAAGTTCCAGGGTTTTATGAAAACTTAACAGCAAGAGAAAACTTATTAATTAATGCAAAGATAATTGGAGTTCACAAAAGGAATGCAATTGAAGAGGCCTTGGAAATTGTAGGTTTGCAGCACGAAACAAAAAAATTAGTAGGAAAATACTCTTTAGGAATGAAGCAGCGCTTAGGAATTGCACGTGCACTTCTTCATTATCCTGAACTACTCATATTAGATGAACCAACTAATGGTCTAGACCCCATCGGTATTAAAGAAATGCGAAAACTTATTAAATCTTTAGCTCAAGAAAGAAATATAACGATACTTATCTCCAGTCATATATTAGCCGAGGTAGAACAATTAGTCGATCGTATGGGGATTATTCATGAAGGAAGGTTACTAGAGGAAGTTTCTCTTGATACGCTGCGTAAAGCAAACCGTAAATACATAGAATTCCAGGTGAATAATGACCATAAAGCTGTGATGCTATTAGAAAATCATTTTCAAATTTTTGATTATGAAGTACGTGATGAAGGGAATATTCGCGTTTACTCTCATTTCGGACAACAAGGATGCATCAACAGAGCGTTTGTTCTTAACGATATTGAAGTATTAAAAATGGTGATGAGCGCAGACAGATTAGAAGATTATTTCACCAAGCTAGTTGGAGGTGGAAAGATTGGTTAACCTACTCTATACAGAACTATTAAAACTAAAACGCTCTAATATGTTTTTGATTAGTATTATCGGGGCTGGTGTCGCACCTTTCTTAGTGGTAGTAGCGTCTTATATACACATAAAAACAAAACAGCCAACTCCGACTATTTTGTTCCATCAATTATTCACTGAAGTTAACTTATATACTACTTTAATTATAGGATTCCCCTTATATGGAGTAGTGGTTGCTTATCTGTTTACCCGTGAATATACAGAAGATACACTAAAACATTTACTAACTATCCCAGTATCACGCATTAGCTTTATTATAAGTAAGTTCATCCTTCTATTCCTTTGGATCATGATGCTAACTTTAATCGCTTGGGCACTAACTTTATTATTAGGGTTACTAGGTAGCTTCCCTGGATTTAGTATCACCTTACTTTTAGGCTCTCTCGTAAAATTTTTGATATGTGGTGGACTTCTCTTTCTTTTGTCTTCACCTATTGTACTACTAACTCTTGTAATGAAAACCTATGTACCACCTATTATATTAACAATTATTATTACAATGACTAACCTTATGATCGTAAATTCAAAACATAAAGACCTATTCCCATGGACCGCCACTCTAGATATAGCAAATAACGAATTACAATCGACTTATCCACCAGAGTATTCTTATATCATCATCGCGGTAACTACCATTTTCGGATTTATCGCAACACTATTCTATTTTAAGAGAGTAGATATTCATTAATTTACAGGAGTGAAACTATGAGTGATATCATTATTGCCTTCATACTCGGTATTGTAGAAGGGTTAGCTGAATTTTTACCTATCTCTTCTACTGGTCATCTTATATTAGTCGGACATTTATTAGGTTTTGAAGGAGAACGGGCAAAAACGTTTGAAATTGTCATTCAGTTAGGAGCGATCTTAGCTATCGCTATTTTATATCATAAACGCCTTGTTTCTTTATGTAATATTAAGCCTCTTCTAAGAAAAGAGAAAAAATTCAACGCATTACATGTATTCCTTGGCGTATTTCCGGCAGTAGTTGCTGGTTTACTACTACATGATGTTATTAAAACATACTTATTTCAGCCGTATACTGTCGTAATTGGACTTGTAGCAGGAGCAATTCTTATGATTTTTGCAGAAGTAAAAAAGGCAGAGGCAACCTCTTTTTCACTAGATGATTTAACATACCGTCAAGCATTAACAATTGGTTTATTTCAATGCTTAGCAGTATATCCTGGCTTCTCTAGAGCGGGCTCTACTATTTCTGGAGGGCTATTAGCAAAAGTAAATTATAAGGCTGCATCTGAGTTCTCTTTTCTCATTGCCATTCCTGTAATGGTCGGAGCTACAGGGTTAGACTTATTAAAAAGTTGGAAGTATTTAAGTGTAGATGATATTCCTATGTTTACGATAGGATTCATTACCTCTTTTCTTGTAGCAATGCTAGCAGTAGTAACTTTTCTGAAGCTTTTAGAAAAGATAGGTTTAAAACCTTTTGCATATTATCGTATTTTATTGGCTATCTTATTTACGCTTTTCGTATTGCTATAGATTCATATAAGTCACATATTATTAACCGATATTGAAATTGGAATATCGGTTTTTATCTATTTCACCTCTAGTATTACTCACTTCAATATGGCATATTGATAATACACGACCATTAATAATTCGAATATTCTTTGAACCAACCATTAAAATATGTAAAATCAAAAGCTATACTTGAAACCCGATCCTAGTAATAGCATTTCTCCTTTAAACGCATATACTAAACTCAAAATAAGTACCTCAATTGATTGTATGTACCTATTACACCGGGTTAGAACAAACGTTCTGACTCGGTGTAATACTACAAGCTTTACCGTTAGAAGAGCAAGTTGAGCTACTAACAAAGCATTTAGTTTCATTTAATAGTATTAACGGTACCATTGGCGAAGTTAGTATTATAGATGAACTATATAATATTAAAAAAAGCTTCCCTTATTTTCAAAAGTATCCTGAACACATATGGATTTAACATGTACCTCATAATCCAATAGGTAGAAAAAATGTATTTGCATTTGTAAAAGGAGAAAACAACTCCCCCTCGACTATCATTTATCATTCACATCTAGATACAGTCGGTATTGAAGATTTCGGATTGTTAAAAGAACATCCTTTCTCTCCTGACATACTCCAAAAACATTTTCAAATCTACAAAAGTGATATAAATGTTCAAACCGATGCAAAATCTGGAGATTGTCTGTTTGGCCGTGGTTCTCTTGATGTGAAAAGTGGTGCTGCAATCCATTTAGCCAATATACTATACTTCACAGAACATATGCATTTACTAGAAAGAAATCTACTTCTCTTATTCAACGGGGATGAAGAAAGCGAACATCGTGGTATGGTCTCCGCTTTAACCGAACTTGAAAGACTTAATCAAGAAAAACAATTACAGTATCGGCTGGCTATTAATAACGATTTCATAACACCTTTATATAATGAGGATAATCAGCGGTACATTTATACAGGTACTGCGGGGTAAACTTCTTCCTTGTTTCTATATTTATGGAAGAGAAGTACACCTAGGTGATACATTGTCTGGCATTGACCCTAATTTTATCGCAGCCCAAATCACAAATAGACTACATAACAACTATATCCATTACCATACGAAACAATCTGCAAATTAAACATCCCGTCTATTAATATGGTCGTCTACGGGAAAGATGGCCATAAATGGACAGAACGGGTTTATAAACCATATTCATTCAGCATATTATCTTTATTGATCCGTAATACAACAATGCAAATTTTAAATGACTACAAAACTATTACAAAGAAGCAAATTGCCCAGGACTTATAAAGAAAATAAACTTTAACTAAAGTGAGGTAAATATACAAATGAATCCATTAGCGCAAACATATTGGGATACTTATTGGGGGAACAATGACAAACCGAAATCCGTTACAGCTTGGCAATTTGGTGATTCTCCTGATTATCTCGCTAAACTAGTCATTGATGGTGTGAAAACCGCAACATGCTCCGGCCATATTTTTTATGAATTAGAAAGCGAACCGCTACCAACAACCAATGATTATAGTATTGTACTCAATAGTCAAGATGAACCTGTAGCTATCATTAAAACAATAGAAGTAACTGTAACACCAATGAATGAAGTAACTGAAGAATTCGCTATCGCTGAAGGTGAAGGCGATCGTACCTATAGTTACTGGAGAGACACCCATATTCAGTTCTTTACAGGGGAACTAAACGAGCTTGGGCTTAGTTTTTCTGAAGATATGCTGCTCGTTTGCGAACGTTTTGAGCTTATCGATGTAAAAACAAAGTGAAGCTATAATAAATAACAATTCTATATAAATACACTTACCTTTAAACAAATAAGCTTGTTATCCATAGGTTTCTTGAACCATAGATAACAAGCTTATTTTATTAAACACAAAAAAGACGAGTCA
>NZ_BOQD01000310.1 GCF_018332515.1 Bacillus hominis
ATAGAAGTTGTGGCGGCTCCACGGAGAAAAAGTTCTTTTTTTCTGAAAAATGAATATTGATTCAATTTATATAATAAATATTCACTGAAATTAATATATGTTTTCTTAATTTATTTTTTTACATCTGCATAAATCATTTAGTGTAACAGTTTTCATGTCTAAAATAAGATGCTTCAAAAAAGAGGAATATAAGTATCTTTAAAACGAGTTCCCAATATAATCAACGTGTTAGCAAAAAGAGTATCTGTATTATTTCCCCCTTTTTACTAACTAATACAGCTTCAAAAAATAGACACAACTGCTACATACCAATTGTAATTTATTATCTATTCATAATTCTGTTTATTCTGTCTTTCTAAAAATAAAAAAATATTAGACTCGTAAATATAAACGTTATAATGAGGGCGTCGAGAGGTAACCGATTACCTACGGAGAAAATATCAAACATTTTAAAGTTGGACAGACTGAAACGATTAATTACAGAAAGGTGTGTGACCAGAAGGGGAATTTTAGTGGCAGCGGACATCGTATTAGCTGGTGTAAACAATATCATCAATGCTGACGAAGTATAGGGTTGGAGATTAAATGCCTCGCAAATTAAGAGAGACAGCTTTAGGTGGAATCGTTTCCGATGTGGCGCACCTAGTAAGCGATTCATTTTTTAAGAATGCTCTATATTCTTAAGCCTAAAAAGAGACGCAAGAATAGGATACGAGGGGGAGTTATTATATGAATGGGAATACTGCAAAGAAACTAGAATTTCAAGCTGAAAATAACGCAGTCAAAAATGGGCAATATCCAGATCCTAAAAAGTGGCATAAGCAGGATACTACATGGGCATTAAGCCTTTTTGGAACAGCAATTGGAGCAGGAGTACTCTTTTTACCTATTAATGCAGGTTCAGGTGGTTTATTATCATTACTGTTAATTACGATACTTGCATTTCCTGTTATGTATTACTCACATAGGGCGCTTGCTAAAATGATATACGCTTCTAATTCTGCTGATGAGGGGATTACAGGTACAATAAGAGAGTATTTCGGGAATAATGCAAGTATCATTTTTAACATAGTATATTTCAGCTCAATTTACACAATCGTACTAATGTATTCGGTTGCGCTTACAAATACTGCAAGTAGTTTTATCGTGCATCAATTGCACATGCCGGAGCCTCCAAGGGCCATTTTATCTCTTGTATTAGTGCTCGGCCTTATCGCTATACTAAATTTTGGTCAAGATATTACTGTAAAGGTCATGAGTATGCTAGTGTATCCTTTCATAGCTTCTCTACTATTTATCGCAATATCTTTAATTCCACAGTGGAATACGTCAATGCTTAGCTTTTCAGGTGTTTCAACTGCTTCGACAGGAACAGGATATTTTGGAACGATATTGATGATACTACCGATCATCGTATTCTCATTTAATCATTCACCTATGATTTCATCATTTGTTGTGAAACAGAGGGCTACGTATGGAATAGAAGCTACTGATGCTAAATGTGCTCAAATACAAAAAGTTTGTTATATTATGACATTCGTTGTTGTTATGTTCTTTGTTTGGAGTAGCACACTAAGTTTGACTCCAGAGGATCTAAAAATGGCGAAAGAACAGAACTTATCAATCCTTTCATATCTTGCTAATGAGCTTAATTCGCCTGTAATCACAATTGCAGCTCCTATCATTGCTTTTGTGGCTATAACAAAGTCGTTCCTTGGCCATTATATAGGAGCATATGAGGTAATGCGTGACGTGATTATGAAGTTTGGTAAAACTCGCGGAAAAGATATCGAAGAAAAAACAGTTAAGACAATGGTTCTTACTTTTGTCGTATTAACATGCTGGTATGTTGCTTATGCAAATCCAAGTATTCTTGGAATCATTGATGCCCTTAGCGGTCCGTTAGTTGCTGCCATCTTATGTCTATTACCAATGTATGCGATTCGTAAAGTACCAGTACTGGCTAAATACAGAGGGAAAATGAGCAATGTATTTGTCATTATTATAGGTATACTTACTGTTTTAGCAAGTATTAAGTCATTATTCTAATTCACTATTGTTGGTTTTAGTTCAAAAATAGTGGGATAAGATAAATCCACATTCGAATTTTAAACACGCAATTTTATGAGTGTTAAACTCTAATAAAAAAGACATGAACAAAGATTAGTTCATGTCTTTTTTTTGTTGGTGTTATTCCTAGAAGATCGTTTAAGGAAGTGGTAGTAAATAAAATATTTTCTCTATTTGTTTGAAAATAGGGGTAACTGGCATCTAGTCAAACTCAATATTATTTTGGGTTTAACTGGTCACTGCTTATGGGCAGTATAAATATAATCTCTCTTTTAAACCTTCTAACACTTCTTCAGGCACTTCACTGATTTTGATATCTTTACCTAGGAAAAGTATCCAATTCGTTATTTCTATCAATTCATCGAGATTGTTAACATTGATAAAAGTCTTTAGAATGGCTGTGGATTGGTAAGGATTTGTATAGGAAATAGAAATTTTTAAAGGATGATATTTTTTGAACTGGGCAATCGCTTTTGGACCAAGTTCAAGTACAAGGTTGATTGCTTTGTCCTTCTTACTTAGTTTTTCTAAAATCTTTTTCTTACTTAATCTCTTTTTCGTCGTATAGGGTTTGACATTGATGAGATGATCGACAAGAAACATCTTCTTTTTTTCTTCTTTTATGTCAAAGCATTCAATTATCCAATGGCTTTTTTCTTGATAAAGGTGTAGTAGATAAATTGGATAAGACTTTATTTCCTCCTCTTCTTTTATGGTAATCAATAAATGGCTATCCAAAAGAAGGATTTGGATGAGTTTTTCTAACATAGGATGGGGGAGGTCAGAAAGCTCAAGTAGGTCGGGATTATGGGGGTTAGTCCCTTCAAAAAGCAAGATTTGATTTAAAAGAACAAGGTCATCTTGTTGGATTTCTGAGATGAGTCCTAGTAGTTTTTCGGCTAAAGACTGACGACTTTTTAGATAGGGAAGTTGTTGATTTCTTGTGGCCATAAAGGCAATAAAAAGAGCTTTGACCTCATTATCAGTAAAGCGAACAACGGGCAGAATAGAGTTATGCATGACAGAATATCCCCCATCTCTTCCAACTTCAGCGACAAGTGGCATCCCCATGGCTTCAATTTCTTTAATGTCTCTAATAGCTGTCGATCGTGAGATGTTAAATTCTCGTATGATTTCAGAAATTGTAAAGTGGGAGCGGTTGTTAATATAGCGCATGATCGTATTAATCCGTTCAACTTTTTTCATTTTGCTCTCCTAAACAGTATCATTTTTTGACATGATTTAAGGTTATTATAAACTCATCAAGAGAAAAGATAAATTACTTGATTAATTTAAAAGTGAGGAAGGTTTTGAATATGAAAAATTATACAATAGAAGAAAAAGATAGCTTTATCGTGCTAGGTATTGGAACGGAACTTAAGAGCCACTACACAGACTTTACGGGCATAAACAAGGAAAAGGCAGAGTTTTGGCTGGCCGTCGAACAAGATGGAAGATTGGACACTTTAAAAGCTTTAGCTACAAATGATTACATTTTTGCTGTGAGTGAAGCGGTGAATAACAAGATGATGTATTACGCTGGTGTCATGACAGAGGCAACGATACAAGAAGAATCTAGAGTTATCCAGTTTCCGAGGGGAGAGTACCTAGTAGTTAAAGGGGAGGGCAAGACTTCTGAGGAGTTAAGTAATAAGCTTACTGGTATTGCATTTGGTCAAGCATTAGCAGAAGCAAAAGATTTTGCCTATGTTGGTGGGCCAAATACAACAGTTGAGATGGGGCAGCGAAATGGCCTAGTATTTGGTGAAATATGGATTCCAGTTGTTAGGAAGTAAAGAGTTAAAAGGAGAGATGGAATTGTCCAATATCGTAGATTTTAAAAATGTAACTACAGCCGGTTTAGAATCTTCACCTGTAGCAGAAGCGCTTGCTGGTTTACGTGCCCATGAAGCCCGTTACTTTATGAACAAATACAAGCATGAATTTACGGTTGTACCAGCTAGTGAAAGCGAGGATACTCTTGATTATGTGAACCGCATTTTGAAAGAAGAACGTGATATTGAGTTTGCCGCCAAACCTTTAGAAACATCGTGTTTTCAAGTGGAAAATATTAAATTTTCCTATGTCTTTTATGAGGATGGTCTTGCAATCAACGTCATGTATACATTGGATAACCCGAAGAAGCGGGCTGTTGGATTTAAGCTTTCAGGGGGAATGGAGATACCAAAGGAGTTAGAAGAGAAGTTTAAGTTTGCTAGGCAGAAGTCTAAATTAGCTGGAACAATTCGAGGTTCGTTTTTTATAATAAAAGGAGAATATATTGTAAGTTAAAGAACCTAGTCGTTTGTTGTATTTTATCAGGAAAGAATATGGAAGGTGGGGCTAATGATCTTGAATTGTTAGCCTTTTTTACATAAGTATAATATTCATAGTCTGCTACATACTGCGTTCCGATAAAATGAAACAAAGGGGAATTACTGTAAGGGGTGATGAGTTGAGCAAAAAAAGGCTATTTGAGCTATTCTTAGTAACTTTTGCATTACTATTCCTTCATGTAAGCACATTTACCAATGAAAAATTGAACGATAAATTTGGTAACTTTACCTTCTTTGTTGTATTTCTCATGTTTTATATCAACGTTGCATTTGTAGAACGGTATTTTGATGATATACAAAAGTGGATTCAAAATATCATATTTCTTCTTGCCTTGTTAATAGTAGCTTTAATATCACTATGGATAGGTTACTTTTAAATCCTTACTTCCGAGAACGGGAATTATGTCAAAAGTAAAGCCGGTCTACTGTACGTTTTTAGTGGATTGGTGGCCGATAAAATCTTGTATCATGCTTGTAGTAGAAGCAACAGAAAAAAGATAACAAAAATTAAAGGCTGGCATGAT
>NZ_BOQD01000311.1 GCF_018332515.1 Bacillus hominis
TATATTTATTAGAAAAATCAAAATAATGACTAAGTATACTACAATTTAAAAAATAAAACAGTAGTCTATTTTGCATGTATTTGTAAGTTTTAGAAGGGAATTGTAATAAGTATTTTAATATTTAACAAAGTAAAAAAAATAGTTTGCTATTTAAAAAAAGTGGGGATATAATATCTAAATGAAAATGATAATTATTATCAATAATGATTATAAATAAAAAATAATTATAAAAAACAACTGAATATAAAGGATGAAATGAAACATGTTACATAAGTCTACTGTACATGCTGGCAATAATCGCTGGATACATATTAAGTTCATTTCTTTCATGAGCTTAACAATTTTATGCTTAATGGGGTCTATATTTTTAGCTGTTGCATTCGGTGCAAAGGATATTCATTTGCAAACGGTGTGGGCAGCGGTTTTTGATTACAATCCGAAATTAACGCAGCATCAAATTATTTATGAGCTAAGACTTCCAAGGGTGATTGGCGCGGCAGTTGTAGGTGCTGCTTTTGCAGTCGCTGGGGCTGTGATGCAAGGGGTAACACGAAATCCTTTAGCTGATGCAGGTGTGCTCGGAATAAATGCGGGTGCGATGTTTGTAGTAGCACTTAGTTTTGCTTTTTTCCCGCATATGCCGTATTCCTACTTAATGATTGTTTCTTTTATTGGAGCAGTTTTAAGTACCGTACTCATTTTTATTATCGGATCGGCAACATCAGGAGGGTTAACACCGATGAGGTTAACGATTGCTGGAGCAGTTATGGCAGCGCTTTTACACTCATTAAGCTCAGGTATTGCAATTTATTATGATTTAAGCCAAGATTTAGCGTTTTGGTTTGCTGGTGGTGTTGCGGGGGTTAAGTGGGAACACTTGAAATTTTTAGTGCCTATTATTCTCATAACGATTGTTTTTGCGACAGTGCTAGGGCGATCTATTTCACTCATATCAATGGGGGATGATGTTGCTACAAATTTAGGTGTGAAAACGAACCGAACGAGAATACTTGGGATGATTATAGTAGTCATTCTTGCAGGTGTTTCTGTTTCAGCTGTTGGTTCTATTGGATTTGTAGGACTAGTCATTCCGCATATTGCTAGAAAATTAGTTGGTGTTAATTATCGGCTTATTATTCCTATGTCAGCATTATTAGGAGCTATGTTATTGGTATTAGCTGATTTAGGGGCAAGAACAGTAAATCCTCCTAAAGAACTTGCGATAGGAATTATGGTAGCTCTTGTTGGAGTTCCGTTCTTCCTTTATATAGCACGTAAAGTTGGGAGGGAGCTATAAGTGAAGGATCTTTTTAACACGGATAAAAAGAGAGCTATTACTGTAACTACAATTTTCGGATGTATAAGTATCGCTGTAATTTTGATTAGCTTAAATACGGGGACGCTGAGCATCGCACCGCTCAAAGTAATTCAAACGCTTTTTGGTTATGGTGATTTTGAGAGTGCGACAGTGTTGTACGATTATCGTATGCCAAGAATAATTATTACAATGTTAGCAGGAATTGGCCTTGGGGTTTCCGGTGCGATTTTGCAAGGGCTATCTCGTAATGCACTCGCAGATCCCGGTATTCTCGGATTACATTCGGGTGCATCTTTCGGGCTTATTGTATTCGTTACTCTCTTTCATTCTATTAACGAGAGTGCATCGATTTTAATACCGTTATTTACATTTGGCGGAGGAGTGTTAGCTGCATTTCTTATTGTTTTGCTTGCGAGTGATCGGTCAAAAGGTTTACTTCCTATTAGACTTATTCTTGTTGGTATTGCAGTTTCAGCTGGTTTTAGTGCACTTTCATTATTTTTCTCGCTCAAGTTAAATGATGAGACGTATACATTCGCTTCTAGATGGTTAGTTGGTAACGTGTGGGGAAGAGATTGGATTCATGTCCTAGCATTATTACCTTGGATTTTGATACTCACTCCGTACGCATGGCTGAAATCTAAAACGTTAAATGCACTGTCACTAGGTGATAGTGTAGCAGCAGGACTTGGTGTATCTGTTCAAAAAGAACGGCTACTGCTTTTAGCTACAGCGGTAGGATTGTCTTGTGCAAGTGTATCAATGGCAGGGGGAATTGGCTTTATCGGCTTAGTTTCTCCGCATATTGCAAGGAAGTTAGTAGGTAGTACATATCAGCACTTCCTTCCGTTAGCTGGCATTATTGGAATGATTATTTTAGTACTCGCAGATACGATAGGTCGTTCTGTATTCGAGCCAAACTCTATTCCAGCTGGTGTAGTAGTAGCGGCTTTAGGAGCGCCGTATTTTCTTTATTTACTTACAAAAACAAAATAAATACTTCAAAGAGGAGAACATATGAAAAAGAAACTTTCCATTTTATTTAGCATTATGTGTATTTTAGTATTAGCAGCATGTGGTCAATCGAAACCTAATGAAGAGGCAACTAAAAAAACGGAAAAAAGTAATGATCCAAAAATTGCTTCAATGTCTATTCACTTAACAAATGATTTACTTGCTTTAGGAATTACACCAGTAGGTTCTGTTATTGGTGGAGATTTAAAAGATTTCTTACCGCACGCAAAAGAGCAGTTGAAAGATACGAAGAAACTAGGCGTTGTAACAGATCCAAACATGGAAGCATTACTTCAATTAAAGCCAACTGAAATTTATGTTGATGAAAAATATGCTGGCAAAGATTTAGCGAAATACGAAAAAATTGCAACAACACATTCTTTTAATTTGGATGAAGGTACGTGGAGAGATCATTTAAAAGAAGTAGGTAAACTTGTAAACCGTGAGAAAGAAGCGGAAAAGTATATTCAAGATTACGAAGAGCAGACAAAACGAGTGAAAAGTTTAATAGATAAAGAGTTAGGTAATAATGAAAAAGTAATGGCAATTCGTGTTACTGCAAAAGAATTACGTGTATTTAGTACGAACAGACCGATGGGACCAATTTTGTTCCAAGACTTAGGATTACAACCTGCAAATGGTGTAGAGAAAATTGATGGGAACCGTCCTTTCGAAGTCATTTCACAAGAAGTATTACCTGACTTTGATGCAGATGCTATTTTCGTTGTTGTAAATAGAGACGATAAAGCAAAAGCAGCATTTAAACAACTTCAAGAAACACCAATTTGGAAAGACTTAAAAGCTGTTAAAGGTAAGCACGTATACATTATTAATGACCAACCATGGCTTGACTATTCTGCTTTAGGAAATAAAATGGCGATGGATGAAGCGGAGAAAATGTTTACGAAATAATACAGTTTTGCTATTAGGAAAGGCCCTCTAAATTTGGAGGGCCTTTTTATTGTTAGAATAAATAAAAAAATATACAATGAAGTTAATTCAATGCAAGGGAGATGTGCCAATGTCAGCGCTTATTGTAAGTATCCCATTAAAAAAGCAGTATAT
>NZ_BOQD01000312.1 GCF_018332515.1 Bacillus hominis
ATTTTCATATCTATCAGATGACATAGGCATTATCATTGCGTAATCCAACTTCAAATAAACGTTCGTTGTATTATTATCTATGATAAATTTATTCTCTGGTAAAAAGCCTATAATTGTATATTGATTATTAATTGTATCCCCAACTTGAAAATATTTCTTAAAGTAAGAACCCATTAATACTTTTGTTTTTTCTTCACTATTTTTTGGGAAATCTTCATGCAAGAAACCCTCTTCAGGTTTTAAAGGTAAACCTAACAATTTATAGTAATTTTCATCTACAACAATTGTTTGAACAGTAGGTCTTTCATCGTGAAACGTTTTATGTTTCAAATCAGCAATCATACTGTTTTGAAGTGGTCTATTACTTGATTCTATTTCAATTAAACTCTCCTCGTATGTACCATACGAAATCACATCTTTATTTTGATGAATTGTATTATAAACCGCTTGAATTTGCTCTTTATTAAATTGATTACTTTGTAACCTATCTGTCGTCCTTTCAAAAGTAACTAAATATGTTTTATCCACACTTAATGCTGAGCTGGATTTATCGTTTAGATGGTGTAAATTATAAAATACATTAATTGAACTCGTTATAGTTGCTAATCCAAATGTAATCTGTATTAGAAGAAGTACGGAAAATAGAAATCTCTTTTTTAATGCTATGAACGCACTTTTTATTCTCATCATTTTTACTCCTTTAATGCTTTAGCAGGTTCACTTTTAAGCACATATACAAATGGTATAACAGAGAGGATAAAAGCTATATTAAGTGAAAGAAATACACACATTGCAATATGAGTAGACTGTAAACTAATGCTATAGCTTGTAGACTCTATAATATTTTCACTCAAAGTGCTAAAAATCCATTGTATGCATATCGCACAGGCTGATGCGGTGATTGCACATAAAAATAATTGACTAAATATAAAAATAAAAAGATTTACATTACTTGCTCCCAAAGCTTTCCTTAACGACAGATTTTTTTTCTTCGTATAAATCCAATAATAACTTACTATTATACTGGTAATTAAAGCTATACAAAAAAGCCTAAATGGAAAACTTAATAACTCTTTCACAGCTTTACTTGAGTTTTTTTCTTTCTCAAAATTCTCTTTTTCACTTATCACTTTGGCATTTATATCTTTATTGTTCTGGTTTATATGCTGTATGAAAGTGTTTATTTCCTTTATAGGGTTTTCGTTAGAACGAACGATCATTTGGAATGTATTTTCATTTTGGATCATTTTTTTCACTTCATCTGGCATATCATTTAAAGCGACGTAAATTTTAATATTATACTCATATCCAGTATTTGCTCCAGCTACACCTTTAACTGTATATTCCTTATTAAATAGTTTTATTGTTTCCGTATCCTTATAAATTTTCTTCCCGACTATTACACTATTTTCTTCATTTTGTTCCATCTGAGAACCTTTTAGCAAAGGTGGAGACCAATTTTTATTAAGGAGACCATTCATTGTTGCTCGGCCGATACCCGGAATAGTAATACGAATATCATTTGTAATAACACTAGCATTTTTAAAATCAGTCTCTACTAACGTCTGGAATTGTTTGAAATTTAATTCCCCTATATTAGTAAGTTGAACGGAATAGTAATAATTAAAATAACCATTTTTTCTATCATAAAATTTCTCATCATAATAATCTTTCGTCGACATTGCTATAAGGATCGGCCATATTGTCAATACAAACCCAATAAATAACATAATAAATATTGTTTTGTTTACCACTATTTCTTTTAATACTAGATTCATATATCCTCCTCATTTTAAAAACCGCGAAAAAGGTATTTATCCTTTTTCACGGTTTTTGTTGATTGTTATTTAATTACCATTTCCTTAGAGGTGTAGGCACTATCCCCT
>NZ_BOQD01000313.1 GCF_018332515.1 Bacillus hominis
TGTAGAAACAGGATCAGAGAAGGAAGATAGAGAATCTGAAAAAGAAAAAGAAGATGTAGAAACTGAATCAGAGAAAGAAGATGTAGAAGCAGGATCAGAGGAAGAAGATAAAGAATCTGGATTAGAGAAAGAAGATGTAGAAACAGGATCAGAGGAAGAAGATAAAGAATCTGGATTAGAGAAAGAAGATGTAGAAACTGAATCAGAAATAAATACTTCAGTACGTTTTATGGTAGTGAAAATCCCATTTTCTATTATTTCGGAAGTGTCTAGGTTTTTAAACTATCCTAATATAAATGTAAAAAAACAAGAAGCATTTGTATTCCAAAATGAAAAAAAAGAAGGGTATCGAGAACTAGATGCAAAGCTATTAACTACAGCGCAACATTATCATGGAGAGGCTTATTGTAAATTAGTTTCTTCAAATCTTCATGAAAAGAGAGTGCTTTTAGAATTTTCTGATCCAAAAGTTAAAGATGATATTAAAGAGAATAGGATAGAGACATCTTCGTGGATTCCTATCCACAGTATGATATTAGAGAAGGGAAGTGAAGGTGAATTTAATGATTATATAACAGCGAAATTACCAATAGAAATTGGGAGGTATAAAGGTGAAATTAGTTTGCGAGAAAAGGTGACATTTAAAGAAAAAGTCATAGAAATAAAAGGGGTGTCACAGGAGATTATTTTGACAAAAAATGAAATTTTATTACCAAAAATAAAAAAGACAGGACAGAATCCGTTTACAGTTGAAAAAGGGAGCTTACTTGTAGAAGGCTATATCTTTCAATATATTGAATATATTATAGAACAAAGTACATTTCATGATAATGTGTATCAGTTAATGCAAAATATTGTATTGGGATTAACTGTCCAAGTATTACAAGAACAGGAAGTGCAAGTGCGAATTACATAAAATTCATCAAATTGTAGGTAGATGATGAATACAGTTATATAATGTAGAAGAAATAAAAAACATATCTATTTTAACGAATTATTGGATTGTTAATCGGTCGCTTAAAATAAGAGAGTCAATTAAATAGATAACAAAGATAAATGTTTATTAATATATGAGGTGTAATACAAATTGTATACGTTCCCCTTTTAGAAAACTCACAAATTAAACAGCAACACATGTTTATCATACGTTTCTAAACACCAATTATATTTTTTTAGAATAATTGGATGGACAACTTCTTGAGTAGTATCGACTTCAGTAAAGCCGTATTTTTTATAAAAATTTTCTAATTCCTCAAAAGGGAGACAATACACATTTTGAATATGTAATTTTTTCGCCGTTTGTACTAAAAATGAAACGAGTTCTCCTGCTAATTGTAATCCCCTAAAGTTAGGTAGTATGAAAATGCCACCCAATTCAATTGTATCTTTATCTATTTGGACTAAACGTCCTATACCTGCATACTCATTGTTGTATGTAATGATCGCAACTTTATCTCGAGTTAAATCGCTTTGTACAAATCCTATAGATTCATATTGAATATTAATCCATTCTAAATCATTAGATGTAGCTAGTTGAATACTCATATGTGCCCTCCTTTGGAAGAGTTCTAATATTCTCATTATATATAACCCAATAACTAGCGAAAAGAGGATAAAGCGAAATCATTTTAACTAACAGTTCAAGTTTTGAAGAAGAGTGCATACAATATAAAGTACTTTCTCTTTCTTCAATCTTGTTTTACGTATATAATTTAAAAGTAATATTTTTATTTTATTTTTTTATATATTTATAACAGAATAGAGGTTTAAAAATGGGTGTTAAAATCATTACGGATAGTGCGGCGGATTTACCGGTAGAATTGCTGCAGGCATATGATATTGATTTAATTCCACTCCGTGTATATGATGAAGCAGAAACAGAGTATTTAGATGGAGTTACATTAAATTCAGTTACATTATTGCAAAACATGAGAGAAGGCGCTTCTTATAGAACGTCATTGCCTTCACTTGAAACATTCCAAGAAAAATTTGTTTCTTATGCAAAAGAAGGTAATCCTTGTATATATTTAGCTTTCTCATCTGAACTATCAGGTACATATCAATCGTCAGTTCTTATTAGAGAAGAAGTGAAAGAAACATATGCTGACTTAGATTTAGAAATTATTGATACGAAATGCGCCTCGCTAGGTCAAGGGCTTGTCGTATTAGAGGCTGCTAAAATGGCAAAAGAAGGCGCAACAAAAGAAGATATCTTAAACCGTGTCGCTTTTCTAATGGAGCATATGGAACATATCTTCACTGTAGCTGACTTACAGTACCTTGTTAGAGGTGGACGTTTAAGTAAAGTAGCGGGATTCATCGGTGGTTTATTAAACATTAAGCCGATCTTAAATGTGGAAGAAGGAAAACTTGTACCACTTGAAAAGGTAAGAGGGAAAAAGAAAGTATTAAGCCGAATTGTTGACATTATGGAAGAGCGCGGAAAAGATCTTAAAGGTCAAACAATCGGTATGACACACGGTGATGATTTAGAAACAGCCGAAGCGTTAAAAGCATTAATTACTGAAAGATTTGGCTGCGAAGTCTTCATTGTAAATACAATTGGAGCAGCAATCGGAGCGCATACAGGACCTGGAGTTATAACGTTATTTTTCTTAAATGAAGTAGAGTAAAGGATTGATCTTTTGATCAATCCTTTTTTAATTCTAATATAATTGTTTTTTTATGAATGAAAAACATGTAATTTTTTATTAGTTAGTAGCTTTCTTTTTAGTAGGTAAGAGGGTAGATAGGAAAACGGTGAAGGCTAGTATGAAACCAAATGTTTCAGTATCATCAATTACTAAACCATTGTTCCACTGATAAAGGAAGGATGCTAGTATTAAAAGAGTTGCGGATCCTCCAGAATATCTTACTATTTTTCGTGTTGAATCGTTTTTAGGTTTTACAACCATATTTATCATCCTTTCATATTTACTAAATAATTCGACAAACTAATTTCTAGGATTTGATATTAATAATTCATCTATTAAGTTCATTTAATTTATTTTGATTTATAATAGATGTCTTCCATGTACTAGGTAAATGTAATTAACCATACGATC
>NZ_BOQD01000314.1 GCF_018332515.1 Bacillus hominis
GTTTTACAATTTCTGAATATATTTCTTCTGAAGACAATCACATTACATTAAAACCTGAATTAAAAGATTTAATAACAGAAAAAAATGATTGGCTTCAAATTGTAAGCGAAGAGGGAAAAGTCCTTTACAACTTCAATACACCTAGCGATGTTCCGACCGCTTACACAAAGACATCTTTACTTACATATTTACAAAACAGTAGAGAAAATCCTTATAAATTTAACTATTGGGAAATTAAATTAGAAAAGAAACCGGTACTCGTTATTTACGGTGCCAAACTAAAAAGTAATACATTACTCAAAACGATACAGCAAGGGCATCCTTCGTTATCACTAAATGAGTTTGCATTAACTGAACAAGAAAAACAATTACTTTCTAAAGAAAAAGCAATGCTACAAATATTTAATAACAATGGTGAAGAAGTTTTTTCCTATCCAGATGGAAAGAAAAAAACATTTTCAGCTATAAAAACTGCTCTTAATGAGAAAGAACCGTGGAACCATAAAGAAAGTATATCTAGCTTTTACGACTCAAATAGCGGTCATCTCGTCGTTGTATCCGCGAAAAACGATCATTACTATCCAGATGATGAATTAGATGATGTATTTACTAAGAAACTTCTAATCGGATGCAGCTTAATCCTCCTTATCGTATTTGTTTATTTAGTCATCCTTTCAATTTGGTATGGAAATAAGTTTGGGAAACCGTTATTACACGCGATGCGCTGGCTTAAAAACATAGCCGGGGGAAAATATGAAGAGCCTGTTAGTAAAAAAGGAAAAGCGATTCGATTCCGAAAATCCGGTAAAGAAAAATGGTCGTTCCGCCTATTTAAAGATGTTACAAACTCACTCGAACATCTTTCTATTACTTTGAAAAAGAACGATGCAATGAGACAAGTACTGCAGCAAACACGTGAAGAATGGATCACTGGTCTAACACACGATTTAAAAACACCGCTTAGCTCTATATACGGCTATGCACTATTACTAGAATCGAAGCAGTATAATTGGACCGATCAAGACATTCAACAATTTGGCCATGTCATGAAAGAAAAGTCACAATATATGACTACGTTAATTGATGACTTAAGCTTAACGTATCAATTAAAAAATGATACCCTTCCTGCGCAGCACGTAAATGTTGAAATCAATCAATTCGTCCAAAAAGTACTATTGCAATTTATTAATAATCCAATGCTGCAAAATCAAAACATTGAATTTGTACCAAGCTCAAGCAAAATTCAATATTTTATTGAAGAAAAATGGTTCCAACGTATTATCGAAAACTTATTAGCAAACGCCGTAAAACATAATAATGAAACAACAAACGTAATCGTAAAACTTTCGCAAAATGCTAACTTCTTTACATTATCTATTTCAGATAACGGAAAAGGAATGGATGATAAAACGAAAGAGCTTTTATTCGAGAGATATTACAGAGGAACAAATACAGAAGAAAGCAACATCGGAACTGGACTTGGCCTCGCCATCACAAAACAGCTCGTTCACGCTCATAATGGAACGATTTCCATTGATAGTGAGCTTGGAAAAGGAACGACGATTATTCTCGTGTTTCCTTTTAGTTCATAAGAAAAGGTGCTTTCCAAAAGCACCCTTTCTTATATTTTCTCTTTTCGAAGCAATACGCTAATAAATGAAATTATATCGGCGCTTTTCCGAATATATCGATTTTCAAAAAAAGAAGCGAACCATCTCTCAATGGTTCGCTTCTTTTCCTATTATTTCTTCTTCACCGGTATCCAAAGCTCTACTTGAGCAAACTCACTCTTATCTTCATGGCAACGCTCATCGTATAGTTCAAACTCTGTAACTCCGCAATGTTCATATCCTGAGTGCGGGAACCATTCTGAGAATACTGCATTCCACGTTTGATGAATAGACGACACCATTTCTGCATGAGGAACTTTCGGTGTTGTAAATACGGCATATGTTGCTGCCGGGAATGTGCGCTTTGCAATTTCATTTGGTACATTTTCAAAGCCTGTAACTTCCATCCCGATAATATAAGTGAAGTCCCCTGTTTCTAAATTAAAATCTGTACATAGTCCAAGCTCTACCCATTGGCTCGTATCTTTACGATTCGGAATCGTCGTTCCAAGATCCTTTTGTAAATACTCCTGCCAAAAGACCGGGATATCTTGATGATTTTTCCCTTCTTTACTCGTCGTCTTCAGCTCATAACCCGCCATTAAAAATTCCGGTTTATTTACAATACGATATTCCATTTGTATGCCCCCTAAATATGGATTTAATTTTCTTTGTTTTACATTCACTCTATAATACATTGGTGTTTCAATTTCTTGTTTTCGATATTCACTTGGTGTCATCTGAAATAATTTTTTAAAGGCTCTCGTGAACGTTTCGTGGGATTGAAAGCCATGCTCAAATGCGACATCAATAATTTTTTCATCCGTATGAGAAAGTTGATACGCTGCCCGGGCTAACCTCCTCTTCCGAACATACTCCATTACTGTATCGCCTACTAACGCCTGGAATACACGATGAAAATGCGATTCAGAAAAACATGCAATGCGAGCCAAATTACGCAACGTTTGTTTTTCCATTACATCTTCTTCAATATAGTCAATTGCCCTTTGAATTTGAGTTTCATAGCTTTCCACCTCTGTTCACCCGCCTTATATGTATTATGATAAAAGAGAATCCTATCCAATTCTTGACGTTTTTTACTATAATTCCATAAAAAATTGTAACTTTTCTATATGTATTTCGTTGTTATTTATGAAGGGAGGGAAATGTAGTGAAACGCAAACAATCATTAGAAGACATTTATTCAGATCATATGCATGATTTATTTCGCTATCTTCTCTCCCTAACCGGAGATTCTCACTATGCAGAAGATCTCATGCAAGAAACTTTTTACCGAATGCTCGTCCATATTGACTATTATGAGGGAGAAGAAATTAGACCGTGGTTATTTACAATTGCCTACAACGCCTTTATCGATTGGTACCGAAAAGAAAAGAAGTATAAAACAACTAAAATCGAAGAATTCCATTTACCAAACGTGCCAAGTACAGAGCACTCTTATTTCGTAAAACATGAGATTACTAGTTGGTTACAAAACATATCCTCTCTTCCGCTCGAAAGACGAAATGTGTTACTACTACGAGATTACTACGGATTCTCCTATAAGGAAATAGCAGAAATGACCGGTCTCTCGTTAGCAAAAGTAAAAATTGAATTACACCGAGGACGAAAAGAAGCAAAAATCATAAAGGAGTGATGCAGATGGTTTGTGCAGAATTTAAAAAACTATGGGAGAAATATGAAAACGGAACACTCACACATGATGAACAAGAACAGTTAGAAAGTCATATAGAAACTTGTGAAGAATGTGAAGCACATTTAGATGAATTGTTAGCAAAAACAGAGCCGATTAAGAAAAAGTTACCACCAAAAGATCTTAAAATTCCTTTTTGGAGGATTAAATGGAAACATCGTTTACAAACGCTTGGTTTTATACTAGCAATTTGTATCGTTATATATATGATCGGCGGGGTATTATCTGCCTTTTATTTTCAAGCTAATAATGATAAAAGACTAAAAGAAATAAGAGATGTTCCCTCTCTTGCACTTGAAGCAACTATCCCAAATAGCCGCGTTATGGGGGGCGGAACAAGTGTAGAAGCTTTCTTTCGAACAAACAGCCAATTTGATTTAGTAAAAACGATTGGTAAAAAAGAAATGCCACTCGGTACAATTGAAACAAGCAGCTTCTTATCTTCTTTAAATATCACAAATAAATCTTGGGTGAATATGCACTATCAACCGAACATCCACTTTGTTCACCCAAAAATAAAACAAGGTGATTATTTGAAAGAAGCATCTAAAAAGGTTTGGGATACACTTGCAAAGGTACATGAGGGAACAGTTGCAGAAGTAGCAATATCTTTTGACAAACCTTACACGTTACAAGAATTAGAACCACTTTTATATAGCGTATTTGAAGCACAAGAACTCCCGCCAACTCCTGTATGGTACGCTTTAGATACAGGACAAGAAAGAATAAACGAAGAAGATTTCATCCTATCTGGGGACGACTTTATAGGATTTCCAGAACATATAGGATTCCTTGATGATGAAACAGAAAACCTGAAAACGCAAGAGGATAAGGTTATTGAAATGATGCACATTCTTTCTACACATGAAAAAACTGTAAGTAAAGTTGCCATGATTCCTGAGGATCAGCTGAACTTAGATAAACGTTATAAATATGTAAAAGATAACGGCGTAAAAGTATACGGAATGGTCATTACTGGACCGTCAAAAGAGTTATTAAAATTACAAAACTCGCCTCACGTACGTTACGCTACTCTTGGAGATATTGAGGTTTGGAATTGGTTTGATCATTAAAAACGAAAAGGTTGATTAGAAAATAGCTACTATTTTCTAATCAACCTT
>NZ_BOQD01000315.1 GCF_018332515.1 Bacillus hominis
TGTAGTTTTAAAACTACAAGCTTTATTTTTTAGTTGAATTTGGGCTATACATAAGCTTCCGATAGGTGTTATATCACATATGAATGTTAAAGGTAATGAATGAAAAGAAGGTGATTTGTTAATATGTATAGCCAACAAAATTATCCATATGATCAAACGATGTATTATAATCCACAACAATACGGATATGAACATGATATCGAAGTTAGAGAGGTTGAACTAGAAGATTATAGACCAGATGATGCGGAAGATGCTCCAACGTCACCACCACCGTCACAAGCTCCGTCTTTACCATCCACATTTGCTTCTCCTGCACAAGCGGGCAATATGAAATCATGGATGTGTAATTGTCTTGGAAGATGGGGATATTTACGTTTACATCGTCCTGGTCCATTCGGAAGAGACTTATGGTTTTTTCCGACAGAAGTAAGAAGAAGTGGGGTATCCGGCTACACTTGGCAAGCTGGTCGCCGCCGCAAAGTAAGTTATCGATATCAACAAATTAGTAATTTTATGTGCTTCGCATAATAGGAAGTGAGGGAGTAGGATAATTTTACTCTCTCACTTTTTTATTTTTCAATATACGAAGTAAGATTTTAATTAAAAATTTACAATTTTCTAGTTTTTATTGAAGTATAATTCAAATGTTGGGTTGATTTACACAAATAATTGAGAGTGAGGGAATGCAATGTCAATAAAAAATAAGGTTGGCCAAAAAATAGAAGATGGCATTAATTTAGCTTCTGCTCAGTTTAAAGAAGATGCTTATGAAATTTATAAAGAGTCGCGAAAAATACAACCTGTCCTATTTGTAAATAAAAATGAATTAGGTGCGGAGTGGCTTATTACAAGATATGAAGATGCTCTGCCACTTTTAAAAGATAATCGCTTAAAAAAAGATCTGGCAAATGTGTTTCCTCAAGATACAAAGAACATGTATCTTTCCGTTGACAATAGTGATCATTTAACTACGCACATGTTAAATTCAGATCCACCTAACCACAGTCGTTTACGATCTTTAGTTCAAAAAGCTTTTACACCGAAGATGATTACGCAATTAGACGGAAGAATTCAGAGAATAGCGGATAATTTAATAAGTGAGATAGAGCAAAAAGGTACATTAAATCTTGTGGATGATTATTCATTCCCATTACCGATTATTGTAATAAGCGAGATGCTAGGAATTCCAAAAGAGGATCAAGCGAAATTTAGAATTTGGTCGCATGCCGTCATTGCCTCACCAGTAACACCAGAAGAAATAAAAGAAACTGGACAGCAACTATCTGAATTTATTACATATCTTCAATATTTAGTTGATGTAAAACGACAAGATCCTAAAGAGGATTTGGTCAGCGCTTTAATACTTGCGGAAAGTGAAGGACATAAACTTAGTGCCCCGGAACTATATTCAATGATTATGTTACTTATCGTAGCGGGACACGAGACAACGGTGAATTTAATTACAAATACGGTATTAGCACTTCTCGAAAATCCTGATCAATTACAGTTATTAAAAGAAAATCCAAAACTAATTGATTCAGCTATTGAGGAAGGGTTGCGATATTATTCTCCAGTTGAAGTTACAACTGCAAGATGGGCGGCTGAGCCGTTTCAAATTCACGAACAAACAATCCAAAAAGGAGATATGGTTATTATCGCATTAGCTTCAGCAAACCGTGATGAAACAGTATTTGAAAACCCAGAAGTATTTGATATTACACGAGAAAATAACCGTCATATTGCCTTTGGGCATGGTAGTCATTTCTGCCTAGGAGCACCACTTGCTAGATTGGAAGCAAAGATTGCTATTACAACTTTGTTTAAACGGATGCCTGAACTACAAATAAAAGGCGATCGTGAAGATATTAAATGGCAAGGAAACTATTTAATGCGTTCTTTAGAGGAATTGCCTTTGACTTTCTAGAATAGTTAAAATGAGACACGCATACATTGAAAATGTTTTACATAGAGTATGTATGTGTTATTTAAATTCGAAACGGAAGGGTGAAAACATCCCAATGATCAACTAATTCTATTTTTAAGAGATCTTCGTTAAAAAACGAAATATTCTTCTGAATAGGATTAGTATGTACATGTATAGAAAAGGGATGTGTTTCGCACTGCGGAAAATATAGTCTTTTCATATGATTTGTGCTGCCTCCTGTTCAGAACATGAAATAGGAGGCTTTTTTATGTCGACGACTATAGAACCGAAACAAAATCATGGGGTATCACAAGTATTGAAAAACCGATTTGTACAAGGGATTCTAGCATCAGCATTATTTTTACAAATAGGAATATGGGTTCGAAACTTTGCGGTATTATTGTATGTTATGGAAATGACGAAAGGTGATGCTTTCGCTATATCAATGATTTCAGTTGCTGAATTTGCTCCAATTTTCATTTTTTCCTTTATTGGAGGAACTTTTGCTGATAGGTGGAAGCCAAAGAAGACAATGATATGGTGTGAAACGTTAAGTTCTATTTCAGTATTCGCTGTGTTAATTACTCTTATGTTTGGAACGTGGAAAATCGTGTTTTTTGTGACGCTCATTTCGGCAATCCTTTCACAGTTTTCCCAACCATCTGGAATGAAATTATTTAAACAACATTTATCGACAGAACAAATTCAATTAGCAATGTCTATATACCAAACGATATTTGCAATATTTATGGTGTTAGGACCGATTCTTGGAACATTTATCTTTCACAGTTTTGGAATCTATATTTCAATAGTAATTACTGGTATCGCATTTTTACTTGCAGCAGTTGTTTTGTTATTTCTTCCGAAAGATCTTGAAAATGATAATGAGAAAAAAGAAATCACACTATTACAGGAAATGCTGGATGGTATTCAATATGTAAAAAAGAAAAAAGCATTAACTTTGCTCGGTCTATGTTTTATGGCAGCTGGACTCGGTATAGGGCTTATCCAGCCACTTGGAATATTTATTGTGACAGAACAACTAGGATTATCAAAAGAAAGTTTACAGTGGTTATTAACAGTAAATGGTGCAGGAATGATTGTCGGAGGAGCTTTAGCGATGATATTCGCGAAAAACGTGGCCCCGCAAAAGATGTTAATTGTAGGTATGCTTGGTCAGGCAATCGGTATTGGTATTATAGGCTATTCCACAAACTTATGGGTTACACTTACTGCACAATTTTTTAGTGGATTAGCTCTACCATGTATTCAAATTGGGATTAATACGCTCATTATTCAAAATAGTGACACGGATTTTATTGGTCGCGTAAACGGCATTTTAAGTCCACTATTCACCGGTTCAATGGTAGTAACGATGAGTATTGCTGGCTCATTAAAGGAGATGTTTTCACTTAGTACAATGTATGAGGGGACTGCCTTATTGTTCATTATAGGATTATTATTCATTTTGCCAATATACAATTTAAAACCTATTATTGCAACGAGTAATGATAAAAGTGGTGCGATGCAGCAAGAGTCCTAATTTCAATGTTGAAAAAACAATTGTGATAAAAATAAAAAATGCATGCCAAAGAGTATCATACCTCCGAATTTTGTTAATGATAAAAGAACAAGGAGGTGCGATACTATGGCACAAGACGTTTTATGTGAAGTAAACAACTGTAAATTTTGGGCTAACGGTAATAAATGTAGTGCAGATGCAATTTATGTAGTAAGTAATAAAGGAAAACAAGCATCAACTACGGAAGAAACAGATTGCAAAACTTTTGATCCAGAATTATAAATTTTTGAAGGGTAGCCAAATCGTGGTTGCCCTTTTATTAATTATAGTATTGATAATAAATCTCATTTTCATTCATTATTTTTAACTTTTCTTGTTATTTTTTTATATTTTCTTCATAAGTGATGTAATCCAATGTAATTCATGTTCAATACGTGACTTAGTAAATTCAACAACTTCTGTAATAAAAGGTGAGACAACGTCAAGGGATTGGATTGCTGTAAGTTGTTCTTGAAGCACGTTTTGGCGCGTAGTCAAAATTTCTTTTCTAGCCTCGTAATCAAGTTTTTCGAAGAGCGCGATACGCACAAGGAATTCAGCATTGTTTGTCGCAATTTTTTCGGGAAACTCTCTTAGCATTTCATAAAAAATTTCTTCTCCTGTTTCTGTTATGGCGTACATATTTCGGTTTGGTTTTCCGATTTGTTGATGAACTTCTTTCGTTATAGCACCCATATCTTCAAAACGCCGAAGAGTGGGATATAGCATGTTATGGTTTAATTCAAAATTATCACCTAAACGATTTTGGATATTTTTCTTTATTTCATAGCCGTGTTGTGGTCCTGTTGTTAATTCAGCTAGTAGTAAAATATCAACGTACATAGTAATCCCCCTAATATGTTTCTCAAGTTCTCATTTGAAAATTTCAGCTCTCTATATGTTAAAATAACATATGTTAGTCTATACATCTGTGTAAAACCTACCTATCACTTTTATTGTAAAAGAAAAGGGAGGAAAGAACTATGACTTCACCTGAAAATGTTATTTTAGTTCATGAAATTTCAAAGCTGAAAACAAAAGAAGAGTTATGGAATCCTTATGATTGGTATCAGTATATGAGAGACAATCACCCTGTTTATTATGATGAAGAACAAGACGTATGGAATGTGTTTCTGTATGAGGATGTGAACCGTGTTTTATCAGATTTCCGCTTATTTTCAAGTAGAAGGGAACGTAGACAATTTTCAATACCACCTTTAGAAACGAGAATAAATATAAATTCTTCTGATCCCCCAGAACATCGTAATGTACGTTCAATTGTTTCGAAAGCATTTACTCCTAGAAGTTTAGAACAATGGAAACCCCGTATACAAGCTATTGCAGATGAACTTGTAAAAAATATAGAAAAGTATGATGAAGTTAACATTGTTAATCAATTGGCTGCACCTTTACCTGTTACCGTTATATCAGATCTATTGGGAGTACCAACTACAGACCGTAAACAAATTAAAGAATGGTCTGATATTTTATTTATGCCGTATAGTAAAGAAAAATTTAATGATCTGGATGCGAAGAAAGGAGTTGCTTTAAATGAATTTAAAGATTACCTTCTCCCGATTGTTCAGGATAAAAGATATCATTTAACAGATGATATTATTTCGGATTTAATTCGAGCGGAGTACGAAGGTGAATGGTTAACAGATGAAGAAATTGTAACTTTTTCATTAGGACTATTAGCCGCTGGGAATGAAACAACGACAAACTTAATTATTAATAGTTTTTATTGTTTCTTAGTGGATTCACCTGGAACATATAAAGAATTAGGAGAAGAACCAAGGTTGGTTCCAAATGCGATAGAGGAAGTATTACGCTACCGCTTTCCTGTTACATTGGCTCGGAGGATTACTGAAGACACAAATATATTTGGACCTTTAATGAAAAAAGATCAAATGGTGGTTGCATGGGTCAGTGCAGCAAATTTGGACGAGAAGAAATTCTCACAAGCTTCTAATTTTAATTTACACCGAGTAGGGAATGAAAAGCATTTAACGTTTGGAAAAGGTCCTCACTTTTGTTTAGGCGCACCGCTTGCACGTCTTGAAGCTGAGATTGCATTAACTACCTTTATAAACGCTTTCGAAAAAATAGAGTTATCTCCATCTTTCAATTTAGAAAAATGTATATTGGAAAATGAACAAACATTAAAACACTTACCTATTCGCTTAAAAACTCAATAAAACGTTCAGCAAGGTACATTTTTTGTACCTTGTTTTTTATTTCTCAATTGTAAAATTTTAGTGTATTTTATAGTATGGAGGTGTGTGGAAAAAGAGTAGAGGAGGATGCTTATGTTAACGTGCAATGGAAGTAAAACGTTTCAAGCATTTATTAAAGCTGTAACTGATTTAATAGATAGTAATTTATTGGAAGAGCAAATCGTGTGTGAAATTGAAAAATTACTGGAAGAAATTTTAGAAAAGAAAACATGGCTTCCGTTAGAAAAACAGAAAGCGAATTCCGCTCAATATGCACGACACTTACTGTATGAAGATCCATTAAAACGTTTTGAAGTTCTAGCACTTGTATGGAAAGATGGACAAGCTACACCACTACATGATCATGATGGTGCTTGGGGAGTTGAAGGAGTTTTTTCCGGAAGGATAATGGTTCGAAACTTTTTACAAACTAAGCAACTCGGAAATTCACTATTTTATTTAACACATACAGGGAATATTTATTTGGGAGAAGGAGAAACAGATAAAGTAATCCCACCGGCTGATTGTCATATTCTAGAAATAGCTGAAAATGAAAGCGTAATCACTATTCATATATACGGAAAACGTTTAGAAAAGTTTAAAGTATATATCCCAACAGAAGAAAAAAACGTATACATGTGTGAGACAAAATATATTAGTTATAATTCATAGCATAAAACCCAAAGCTTTTCTTTAAAAAGAAAAGCTTT
>NZ_BOQD01000316.1 GCF_018332515.1 Bacillus hominis
GTGGGGGATGAACAAAACCCCCCACTGATTAAAGTTTCACTTTATTTAAAACATAATTGAAATTAAGAGCATTCCAATTCCGATAGAAGTAAAGGTTGCGATCAGGCCAGGAATCATAAAGCTATGATTTAAAACATATTTACCAATTCCTGTTGTACCAGTGCGATCAAAATTAATTGCAGCAACGATTGTCCCGTAGTTTGGAATGAAGAAGTATCCATTTACTGCAGGGAACATTGCAATAAGTAATGCCGGCGGAATACCAAGTGATAGTCCAAGTGGCACTAAAGCACGAACTGTTGCTGCTTGACTATACAGTAAAATAGATAGAATGAATAGTGCGATAGCAAATAGCCATGGTGCACTTGTCACTAAGTGTTGAATCGATCCTTGAATTATATTTAAGTTTCCGTTGAAGAAAGTATCTCCCATCCAAGCGATACCAAAAATAGCAACAACTGCTGTTGCGCCTGCTTTAAAGACGTTACCAGTTACAATGCTTTCCACATTTGGTTTACAAAAAATAATAATAAGAGCAGCAATGGTTAACATAACCATTTCAATTGTGTTTGGCATGGAAAGACGAGCTAACTTCCCGTCAACCATCCATCCCGGACGAAGTGCTTCAAATGAACCAAGAAGTACGACAAGGAAAGTTCCTACTAGGAAAAGAATAACTGATAATTTTGCGCCTTTTGAACCTACAAATTCTTTTTTCTCTTCAAGTTTAGGGATCATTCCCTCTTTTAATCGCTTCAAGTATTCAGGGTCTTCATTTAATTCTTTTCCCATTTTACTAGCAACGAATGCAGCTACCATACAAGCAATGAAAGTAGAAGGGATACTTACTTTTAAAATATCTAATAAAGTGATTTTATAGTCAGCTAACATTGCTAAAAGAGCAACTGTTGCAGCTGATATGGGGCTAGCTGTAATTGCCTGCTGGGAAGCGATAACGGCAATTGACATTGGTCGTTCAGGTCTAATTCCTGATTCGCGAGATACTTCTGCGATAACAGGAAGTACAGAATAAGCGACGTGACCAGTTCCCGCGCATAGTGTGAATAAATAAGTAACAATTGGAGCGAAAAATGTAATACGCTTTGGATTTTTTCGTAATGCTTTCTCAGCAAGGTGGACAAGATAATCCATTCCTCCAGCAGCTTGCAAAGCACCAGCAGCTGTAATTACTGCTAAAATCATAAGCATTACATCAATAGGAGGAGCTGTAGGTTGTAAGTGGAAGACGAAAACAAGTATTGCCATACCAACGCCACCCATTACTCCTAGACCAACTCCGCCTAGGCGTGCACCAATAAAAATGCAGAGTAGTAACGTAAGAAATTGTAGCCAAAACATGATAAACTACCTCCGAAATTCGTAAGTTAAGATATATTCGAATAGTTTAATTTGAGAGAAAATTAAATGAATATCCGTAATAATCCTTGTGTTATATACGTTTTTTATTATATAACACAAGAAATGTAACATTCACGTATTTTGTTAAATTATTTCGAAAAAATAATACATTAAAACTTTATATTTGCATCTCTAAATAAGTAGACATTTTAAATTTTATGTTGTAATCTTTGAAAGAGAATATTTTAATTCTCATAGAACTCCCATATCGTTCAACTCGTTCAGCGAGAAAGGCAAACTGATGGAAACATGAGGACGCAAAACTACAGGGGCTAAGGTCAAACGACTATGCTAGCCAGTTACCGGACGGATAGGGTTGGTCTTGACCAATGCTTTTTCATTGGTCTTTTTTTTTTGGTCTTGATTTGAGAATGGTTATCAATTGAATGGTGTGTTTTGAAATTATTATTTTGTATTAACTGAATTAAGGAAGGTAATGTGAATGAAAAAATATTGGCATAAGCTATCGTTTCTTCAAAAGAATGTATTGTTAACTGTACTCGTTATTTTAACGCTTGTTGGTAGTATGGGGGCGTTAAGTTTTAACATGTTTCAAAATAGTATGATGTCTATATTTGAAAGACAGTCTATTGAAACGGGAGATACGGTATTACATAAATTAGAGGCAGAAGTAGTAAGAGATGTCGCGAAAAACCCGACGGCACAAAAAGAAAAAGGAACTAAATTAACAAAGCAGTTAGATGAAGTTACAAACGAATTGAAAAGTGTTGGACAAACGTATGTTGTTGGAGCAAAAACAAATGCAAAAGGTGAGCTTCAAGTAGTTGGTTTGGCTACAGAATTAGCGAATGTTGTTCAAGTAAAACCAGGAGACTATTATGAACAACCAGTTCGTTGGATGAAGGCATACGATAAAGTAATGGCCACGAAAAAAGCACAAATGACGGAAATATATGAAGATGAACTGGGATCATGGGTAACAATATTAGAGCCAATTACAGATGGAAAAGAAAATATTGTTGCAATTGTTGCAGCAGATGTAGATGCGTCTATTGTTCCTAGTACAAAAAAGAAATTTATTATGCAAGGTTTAATGTTTATTTGTATTTCAGTTTTAATTGCGACTTTTATTCAATTCTTGATTGTACGTAATGCACTCGCTCCATTACAAGATTTACGTGAAGGATTACGTAAAGTGGGTGAAGGAGATTTAAGTATTGAATTAGTGGAAAGACAAGATGATATCGGTATTATTAATTCGTATTTTAATAACACAATTGAGAAGTTTAAAGGAATTATAGATAAAGTGAAGCAGACGGCAGAACAGGTTTCTTCATCTTCGCAAGAATTGTCAGCGAGTACAGCGGAGAATAGTATGACAGTTCAAGAGATTGCGGGTTCTATGGTGGGATTAAGAGCTGGTGTTCAGTCGCAAGAAACTTCTGTACAACAATGTTTATGGATTGTACATGAAATGGAAAATAAGATGGAAGAAATAACAGGGGCTGCGAAACAAGTTTCCACTACCTCAGAATGTATGGAGCAACATTCGGTGGAGGGTAATGGAGTTATTGAACAAATTATTAATCAAATGAGTTTAATTCAAAAAGCAGTACAAGATCTATCTTCTATCATTTATTCGTTGGAAACAAGATCAAAAGAAATAAGTGACATTGTAACTGTAATTACAGGTATTTCAAATCAAACGAACTTACTAGCTTTAAATGCTTCTATTGAGGCTTCACGTGCTGGAGCAGCTGGAAGAGGATTTGCTGTTGTCGCAGATGAAGTGCGTGAATTAGCGGAGAAAACGGAAGCATCGGCAAAAGATATAGCTAAATTAATAGGGGAGACACAGGCTGAAGCAGAAGAGGCTGTAGTTTCAATGCAGAAAGGTTCAAAAGAAGTGGAATCTGGAATTACCCTTGTTCAAAGTAGCGGTGCTTTCTTTGAGAAAATTTCAAAATCAGCACAATCTGTTACAAAGCAAGTTAGAGCCGTTTCTAGCAATTCAAATGATATTTGGCAAAATAGCCAAAAGATAGTTCAAGTTGTAAATGAACTATCTCATATTGCAAATACGTATGCACATAGTAGCAGTAATGTTGAAGCGAGTATGAAGGAGCAAGAAATGTCTGTACAAGATATAGCAGAATTAGCTACTTCTTTAAGTTGGCTTTCACAGGAGCTACAAGAGTTAATAGGAGAATTTAAAAGTTAATAACATAATATAAGACACCTCCTAATGAAGCTGAAGAAAGAATAGCAAAAGCTTGGATTGATGTATTAGGAATCTCAAAGATTGGTGTACATGATGATTTCTTTACAATTGGTGGAAATTCATTAAAAGTATTGGGAGCTTTAGCATTATTAAAAGAAGATTTTTCACATTTAATAATTCAAGATTGCTTTAACGAGAGAACGATATACGGATTAGTTCGAATTGAGTAGGAAATAAAAGTATAGAAGGAAGAAGTTGGATATTTTCCGGAAATAATGAAATGATATGTACGCTTTTGTTTGTTCAATAAAATAAATCATGCTACAATGAAAACGAATTAAGAACCGGGGAGCCAATTGGCTGAGAGGATGTAAGTATACATCGACCCTCAACCTGATCTGGATAATGCCAGCGTAGGGAGTTACTTTAAAGTGATGTAGCATAAGTTATTATAGAATAACTTGTATACAAGGCTTTCCTACATGGTAGGAAAGCCTTTTCTTTTTTTGAAAACTTATTTTTAAGGGGGATTTTATTATGTCACAACAAGTTACAATGTCATTTTCAGTAGTACCACAAGCGAAGAACAAAGATGTGTATTCCGTTGTTGATAAAGCAATTGAAGTTGTACAACAGTCGGGAGTTCGTTATGAAGTAGGAGCAATGGAAACAACGTTGGAAGGAGAATTAGATGTACTTCTTGATGTCGTTAAACGTGCACAGCAAGCATGCGTCGATGCTGGAGCAGAAGAAGTGATTACGTCGATTAAAATCCATTATCGTCCAAGCACTGGTGTAACGATAGATGAAAAAGTTTGGAAGTACCGTGATGAATATGCAAAACCAGAAGCAATCTAAAATAATTACAACAATTTGGCTTATCCTTCTCATTGTTATATGGGAAGGATCTGTTTCATTATTTAAAATCGAACCGTGGATTTTACCAAAGCCTTCCGCGATTGTTCAAGAATTAATTGGAATGAAAGACCTATTACTACCGAATCTGGCACAAACGTTACAGGAAGTAATAATTGGCTTGTTTTTTGCGATTTTACTTGGAACGAGTATTGCAATTCTTATGGACGTTATCCCTTTATTTCGTATTTTAATAAACCCGCTGCTCGTTATTTCGCAAACAATTCCAATCGTTGTACTTGCACCGTTATTTATTATTTGGTTTGGATATGGAATGTTGCCGAAAGTAATGGTAGTCATACTCGTTTGTTTCTTCCCAATTGCGCTTAGCATTTTAGAAGGTTTTCAAACAGTAGATAAAAACATGTTGAAGTTGTTACAAACGATGAAGGCAACGAAGTGGCAAATTTATCAGAAAGTAAAATTTCCAGCAGTACTTCCATACTTTTTCTCAGGTTTAAAAATTGCAGTTACATATAGCGTAATGGGGGCAATTATCGGAGAATGGCTCGGTGCAAGTGAAGGGTTAGGGGTTATGCTTACGAGAGCAACAAAATCCTTTTTAACTGCCCGAGTATTTGGTGTTGCAGCGATTATCGTCATGGTGACATTATGCCTGTATTTTATCGTGGAGTTTATGGCAAGAATAACAGCACCATGGATATATAGAAAGGACGGCAGAAAATGAAAAAGGGTTTAAAAGTTATGTTAGCTGCTTTATTAGCAGTAGGTGTGGCTGGATGTAATCCGGCGAAGAAAGAAGAAAGTGCAAGTAAAGATCAAAAAGTAAAAGTAGTATTAGATTGGTTTCCAAATACGAATCATACTGGCTTATATGTAGCGCAAACGAAAGATTATTATAAAAAGCAAGGGTTAGATGTAGAAATTATTCAACCAGGTGACAATGTAACAGCGGAGCAGATGATTGCTTCTGGGAAAGCAGACTTTGCGATAAGTGCACAGGAAAATGTAACATTAGCTCGTGTTGAAGGAATCCCAGTTGTTTCTGTTGGTGCAATTATTCAGCATAATACCTCTGCTTTTGCATCACTAAAAAAAGATAATATGACGTCACCGAAAGATTTTGAAGGTAAACGTTACGGAGGCTGGGGAGGACCAGCAGAGGAAGCTACATTAAAGACAATTATGGATAAAAATCAAGCTGATTTTAATAAAGTTGAGAAAATCATCTTAGGACAAACAGATTTCTTTAAATCAATTGGCCGTGATGCAGATTTCGAATGGATTTATTACGGATGGGATGGAATTGAAGCGAAGCGTCAAGGTAAAGAGTTAAATACGATTATGGTGAAGGATTTAGATCCGGCACTTGATTTCTATAGTCCAGTTATTATTACGAGTGAAAAACATACGAAGCAAGATAAAGACTTTGTGAAAAAGTTTATGACTGCAACGACAGAAGGTTATAATTTTGCAATTAAGGAACCGAAAGAAGCTGCTGATATTTTAATTAAAGCCGTTCCAGATATAAATAAAGATTTAGTACAAGAAAGTCAAAAGTGGTTAAGTACGAAGTATCAAGATGATGCAAAAGCATGGGGAGTACAGAAGGAAGAGGTTTGGACAAATTACACGAATTTCTTATATGACAACAAAGTTATTAAAAAGAAAATCGATGTAAAAGATGCCTTTACAAATGAATTCCTTCCAAGTGAAAAATGAGTGGATTACAAATAAAAGATATTGTAAAAGCTTTCGATGGAAAGAATGTATTAGCAAATATTAGTGCTGCTATACAAGAGGGAGAGTTTGTCTCTTTTGTAGGTCCGAGTGGTTGTGGAAAAAGTACATTATTAAATATGATTGCGAGCGTTGAAGAGCCAACGAGTGGAGAAGTGTTTTATAACGAGGAGTATGTAAAAAAACAAGATGTTGTTAGTTATATGCCGCAACAAGATTTATTACTACCGTGGCGATCGGCTTTGCAAAATATAGTTCTTCCATTGGAAATCGAAGGAAAGCCTAAAAAACAAAGGCTGACAGAAGGAATGGAAGCCTTAAAGCAGTTTGAGCTAGATGAATATGCAGACCATTATCCAGATGAGTTATCAGGTGGAATGCGTCAAAGAATTAGTTTCCTTCGCACATATTTATGTGAGAAGCCAATTATGCTACTTGATGAGCCTTTTGGAAAATTAGATGCGTTTACGAAAATGGAAGTACATAGTTGGCTTTTAAATTCTTGGCACCAAGAAAAGCAAACAATCGTTATGGTTACACATGACTTAGACGAAGCCATTTTGCTTTCTGATCGAGTATTTATTTTATCTCAAAGACCAGCATCAATAGTTGGTGAGGTGCAAGTGAAACTACCTCGTCCTCGAACGATGGATATGTTAACATCGCTTGAGTTAAAGAAGGATAAGGAAGAAATTTTAAGAGTATTAGCTCCGTATATGAAAAAATAGAAAAAAGTCTTTTAACAGTTTTTGGTATAATTGCTGTTAAGAGGCTTTTTTATATAGGAGGAGAAAGATGAAATCTATAGGGGAAATAGTGGATTCATTACACCAGATAATCTTGAAGAAGGAACAAAAGAAAAAATAGAGAATAGAATATAACAGAGTTGTTTATACTCGTAATATAACAAATGTTAAAGGAGTGAAAGGATAAAATGACTTTATCAACTGTTCTTCAAATGGTTTTAGCTTGATACGGGAGGAGTCTGCCCATTTTTAAAGATTAAGCTAAATTGAAGACAGCAGGTAAAGAACCTTAATCCTTTTTTACGATAATAAAGTGAAACTTTAATTATTGAGGGCATTCCCAATAATTATTAGTCTTCACCAATCGGGCTTTTACGGGCAGTTGATCTCTCGCTTAAATTCTGCGCATTCGCTGAATTTTGAGGTGAGAGTCTTAATGCTCGTTAACGGTGGCGTAAATTGTAATGGGTAAGGTGAATTCACCTTACCCATTTTTATATGTATAACTAAATAAGGCTTTATACTGTTGTTCTCTCTATTTAGCTCATGGATCATAAGTAAAGGAGAGAAGAAAATGAGTATATTAACAGTAGAAAATGTAAGTCATTCATATGGTGAGAAAACTATTTTATATAATACGTGCTTTCGATTATTAAAGGGTGAACATGTTGGGCTAGTAGGGAAAAATGGAATTGGAAAATCCACATTATTACGCTTGTTAACAGGAGAACTTATACATGATGATGGGAAAATCGAATGGTTTCCACATGTGAAGATTGGCTTTTTACAACAGCATATAGATTTACAAGAAGGCATAACAATTGAAGAATACTTGCAAAGTGCATTTTCTAACCTGTATGAGTTGGAACGTGAAATGTTAAAACTTACAGAAGAGATGGCTGGAGCAGGAGAAGTAGGAAAATTGTTAGTAAGGTATGGAGAGTTACAAACTATATTGGAGAATTCTAATTTTTATCAAATTCATACAGAAATTGAGGAAGTAGCAACCGGTTTAGGCTTGTTTGAAATAGGAATGGAAAAGGATGTTTCAAAGTTAAGTGGTGGTCAGCGGACAAAGTTGTTACTTGGGAAACTCCTTTTAGAAAAAGCGGATGTTTTATTATTAGATGAGCCAACTAACTATTTAGATACAGCACATATAGAATGGTTGCAATCATATTTACAAATGTATGAAAAAGCTTATATTATCATTTCGCATGATGAAATATTTTTGAACAATATTACGAATGTTATTTATCATCTAGAGGAGCGCGCCATTAATCGCTATGTAGGTGATTATAAGAGTTTTCTGCGTAATTATGAACTGCAAAAGAAACAATTACAAGCAGCATATACGAAACAGCAAAAGGAAATTGCACATTTAGAGAGTTTTATTCAAAAAAATAAAATTCGTAAAGCGAAACAAGCGAAAAGTCGTGAAAAAGTATTAGAGAAAATGCAAAAGGTTGAAAAGGTTAACGATGTATCTCGTGCCCGTTTTGATTTTAATGTTTATACTGAGCCAGTGAGTCGTATCTTACAGGTAGAGAAACTAAAAATTGGTTATGGTGAACCGTTATTTCCAGAATTGGATTTTCAAGTGAAAAAAGGGGAAAAGATTGCAATTATTGGTCATAATGGGATTGGAAAAACAACAATGTTAAAAACATTACTAGGACAAATAAAACCGTTAAGCGGTTCAGTTTCTGTTGGGGAAAGAGTAAAACCCGCTTATTTTGCACAAGAGGAATTTTCCTCAGAAATAACTGCACTAGAGAGAGTATGGGCAGGAAGGCCAGACATGACAAGAAAAGAAATCCGACAAGCATTAGCAAAGTGTGGATTGAAAGAAGAACATGTATTAAAACCTATTCAGTTATTAAGTGGAGGAGAACAAACAAAAGTACGATTATGCGAACTTATCGTAACGAAAAGCAATGTTTTAATTTTAGATGAACCAACTAACCATTTGGATGCAGAGACTAAGACGGCTTTACAGGAATCGTTAAAACAATATAGAGGTACGGTTTTAATTGTTTCACATGAGCCATCTTTCTATGAAGCATGGATAACGAAAATATGGAATATCGAAGAATGGAACGTTTAAAAATATGAATAAAGAAAAGGCATTAGCTTTTATGAGCTAATGCCTGTTCTTTGTGATTAACATGATTTTCGAGAACTCTTACGTGAGTACTTTTTCTTTGGTTATATTTATAATAATACTAGATGCCTTTCCCTAATAGGCTACTATCTTTCTTTGTATATATAGATAGTTTGAAATGGAATAAAAATGATTCCTATATGTAAAGGATAATGTGATTAGTATGGGAAGACAATAGAACTTAAAGGAAATTCATATGAACTTCAGATTAACTTCACATAAACTTCATATTAGAAATCGAATATAATCATAATAGGTTATTGTAATGTTCGCTATGATTCCTCTGACTTCGTCTTTGATTGTAATGGGTTTATCAGAAGGAATATCTCCCTTTTTATGCAATAGTAGTTTTATATAGTTAAAAAAACTGTACGGAGTCAATCTTGAATGACGTAGCAAGATAATGAAATTTCATGTAAAATAATAGTAAAAATATGTAAGGGAGGGAGTAATGTGGATGTGTTTTTGAATATTGCCGAAGAAAAAATTCGACAAGCAATACGGAACGGTGACCTCGATCATATTCCGGGAAAAGGCAAACCACTACAATTAGAAGACCTTTCAATGGTACCTCCAGAACTTAGAATGAGTTATAAAATCTTAAAAAATGCCGGTATGATTCCACCAGAAATGGAACTACAAAAAGATATACTAAAAATAGAGGATTTAATCGCTTGCTGTTATGATGAGACGGAGAGAAAAAAGTTACAAGAAGAGTTAACAGCAAAAACACTACGTTTTCAGCAAGTAATGGAAAAGAGAAAGATTAAAGATAGTTCAGCTTTTCGTATGTATCAGGGTAAAGTATTTCGTAAATTACGCTAAGAGGGATAAAATGAATAAATTTGAAACGATAGAAGAATTAGCGGCATATATTGATGAACAACAAGTAGTACTTCTGTTTATTAAAACGGAAAATTGCGGTGTTTGTGATGTTATGTTACGGAAAGTAAATTACGTATTAGAGAATTATGATTACGTAGAGAAAATAGAGATATTGCTACAAGACATGCAAGAGGTTGCAGGACGATATGCAGTATTTACAGGGCCAACAATTTTATTATTTTATAATGGAAAAGAGGTTCTTCGTGAATCACGCTTTATTTCACTTGAAAATTTAGAGAGAACGATTCAACTATTAGAGAATTAAGGGAGGTTTTTATATGGGGTTCGTTATAGCTGGATTACTATTTTGTGTTTTAATTTGGATGATTGCAGCATCAGTTAGATCAAATAAACGAAGAGTAAATCTTACTAAAGAGAGTAATAAACATAGTACGTCTAACAGCTCATCGCCATTATTTTTCTTTGCTGGATCGGATAGTGATAGTTCACATGATGGCGGTTCGCATGATTGCGGAGGATCTTTTGGCGGAGATAGTGGAGGCAGCTGCGGTGGTGGCGGAGATTGATGAGAATACGCCTTATATGGGCGTATTTCTTTTTAAACAAACGTTTGATTAGTTGGCTTACATATACATAATACCAGCTAAACAAGCGTTTGTTTAAATATCGTTGTCGGCACGCTTATGATTCAACTTGTACTAGAAAATATGATTGGAAGGGTAAATGGGACAATTTTACCACTGTTTATGGGTGCAATGCTAATTGGAACTTCACTAGCTGGGGGATTGAAGGAAATGACTCCATTAGTTATTGTATTTTGTATAGCGATGTCATTTACTTTATTAGCTATAGGACTAGTTTTGCGTATGCAAATAAAGAAGCTGTTGCTAATAAAGAGGCACTAACGAATTCGTTAGCTTCGAAATAGCTATTGTGAGGGAGCCTGTTTGCTCCCTTTTTCTATGGGGATCTTTTGACAACTATATGTACCAACTATATACTGATGTTGTAAAAATTTTTTTACAGGTTAGGAGAAAGATGTGAAAAATCAAATCTATGAATTACGCACTGAAAATAATATTTCACAAGGTGCATTAGCTGATAAGTGTAACGTATCAAGACAGACGATAAATGCAATTGAGAATAATAAGTATGATCCAAGCTTAGCGCTAGCATTCCGGTTAGCAGAAGTATTAGGAACAACTGTCGATAAACTATTTTTGTACAAGCTTTAGAGAGAGAAGTTATTGGGGAAAGAGAAAGATCCTCTTCTCATTTGAAGAGGATCTTTTTCTTATATTGTTTTAGTTTTTGGATTAGGTGGTGTAACGGACGTATCATTTTCAGGAACTCTAGTTAATAAGAATCCACCGATAATAAATAGGACAATAATACTAAGGACACCAGCGTTTGTTTTTCCTGTTAATTGTGTTGTGACACCTACTAATACTGGCCCCATAATTGCCGCGAATTTACCAAAGATATTATAAAATCCGAAGAATTCATTTGCGGATTCTTTCGGTACTAGTTTTGCGAAATAAGAACGGCTAAGTGCTTGAATCCCGCCCTGAGAAGTAGCAACCAACATTGCTAAAATCCAGAAATCAAGTGTCGTTTTTAAGAAATAAGCATATGTGCAAATAATGATATAAATGATAATACCGACATATAGCATTTTTTTACCGGTAAATGTTTCTGATAGTTTTCCGTATAATAAAGCGAACGGACAAGCGACAATTTGTGTTACAAATAAGATGATTAATAGATTAGTTGCACTAATACCGAGATCTGTTCCGTAAGCAGTAGACATAGTAATAATTGTATCGACCCCGTCAATGTAGAAAAAGTAAGCTATTAGGAACATAAATACAGTTTTATATTCTTTAATATTTTTAAAAGTATCAGCAAGGCGCTTGAAGCTCATTGCAATTGGTCTTGGATGACGTTCAATATAGTGTGTTTGCTCCACGTTTTTTAGCATTGGAATTGTAAATAACCCCCACCAAAGAGCTGTTATTGCGAAAGAAATTTGACTAGCAATGCCGACTGATAAGGGGATAGTTCCTTTTTGAGCAAGAATGATAAGAGCAATACAACCGATAAAAGGAATTGTGCTCCCAATATAACCTAATGCAAAGCCTCTTGTAGAAATTCGGTCCATTCTATCTTTAGAGGTAACATCTACTAAAAATGCATCATAAAAAATATTTGCTCCAGCAAATCCGACTAATGCGAGCATATAGCATCCTAGTAATAAGTACCACTGGGATGTTGGAACAACTGCTAGCATACTAGTAAACACGATGCCGAGTCCAAAGAAAAATGTGAAAAATCGTTTTTTAAATCCTTTATAATCAGCAACTGTGCCGAGAATAGGAGCAAGTATAGAAATTAAAAGTGTAGCGAACGAGTTTGCATATCCCCAATAGGCTGTTGAAGTTGCACCAGATAATCCAGCTTCTTTTGCAGCTGCTTTAAAGTAAATTGGAAATAATGCAGTTGTAATGACGAGCGAATATACCGAGTTCGCCCAATCATATAATATCCAGCTTTTTTCTTGTCTGGACATTTTTTTCATATAGTGTTCCCCCTTAAATTTGTTCTACTAACAGTGTACAAAAATAAAAATTATAAAAAGAGAAACAGTGATGATTTTTACATAACTTTTACATGTATACACAGTTCTTTACAATTGGAGTAAATCCTCTACAATTGATCCGTCTGTTTCACCTAAGTGCAAACCGAGTAGTTTAGCGATAGTTGGACCTTCATCAATCAGTCTCATATACGGGATGGTAACGCCGCTTTTTATACCTTTCCCAGCGGCAATAAAAATTGTTTCGTAGTTAGGTTTTGTTGGAGAGTATCCATGAGTTCCAAATGTATATTTTTTACTAGGCGTCACATCTTGTTTAGTAATTTCTTTTATAAAATCTCCTGTATAGTTTTCAGTGAAATAATACCCTTCTTGTGCTTCTAACATGAATAAACAATTACTGTCCGCACCGCACTCTTTCGCATCCTCATCATGAAGTATAAATTCAATTCCGTTTTGTTTATTTTGAAGCAGTTCTTCAAGGAGTAGTTGTACTTCTCGAATTGTATCCGTATCGTTTTTGTCTCTCACATATACATAGGCAGACCCGTCGCAACTTTGGCAATAGGCCTTCCAATCTACTAATTTTCCTTTTGAATTTATAGATATAAGCCCTTTTTGATGAAATAGCACATTCAATTGAATGGCTTTGTTTTCACTTAAAGCGCTATGGTCACCAAGAGCAATAATTGTACTTTCTTCGTATAGGCCACTTTCTTTTAAAGCTTGAATAATTTTCCCTAGCCGTTCATCATGTCTATGAATTGCAGCTATTGTTTCTTTGGATTCAAACCCATGATAGTGCCTCTGGGTGTCTAAATCAGTAAAATGTACAAACATAACATTAGGCTTTTTCGTATGGATTGTATGTACGGCAGAAGCAAGGACGAAATCATCAAGTTCAGGCTGTGACAATCCATTTCGTATATGACCGAAACGTCGATTTAAATCTAATTGGTATAGCGGACTACCGCTAAATAATGAAACTAAAACTTGATTTTGCCATGGTCTATTTGGAAAAATTTCCGGTAAATTGTAATCAATGTTTGCTCTTCCAGTAACAGGCCATAAAAGGGCAGCAGTCTTTAAGTTTGCTTTATGTGCTTCATCATATAATGTTGTTCCTTTTATCGATTTTCGGTACCAATGCCAATCTGGGGATTCACGCCCTGGTTGAAGTAACGTATTACTGACAACGCCATGCTTATTAGGATAATTACCGGTTACGATTGTTGAGTGACTTGGATATGTTACAGAAGGATAAATAGGTTCCACCTTTTTTGCAATCGCACCCTTGTTTATTAATGTTTGGAAATTAGGGAGTTTTTGTAATATAGGAAAATCTAAAGCTGATAAACAGTCGAAAGATAATATGATGACATGATTTGTTAATGCTTTACTCATAAAATAGACCTCCTGATTATATAAAACCTATTCTTATATATTACTATTAATACCTAGTAATAAAAATATGTTTCTGAATAAAATTCCGGTATTTATTTTCAGAAAAATTAAACATATAATGAGTATAAGGGAATGAATGGAAGGTGGGAATACTATGGATTGGCTAGATGGCTTTGGTATCTTTTACATCATTGGTGGAATCACTATTTTTCTTGTATTTGCTATTTCGTATTTACTAAAGAAACGGTTTCCAGACAAACAGTTTGATATTATATTTGCACTTAGTTTAATACTTCTTTGCTTAGCATCCTTTCCCGTTACAATGATGGTTATTGGTGGATGGGAAGGAATGGGATATGGATTTATTGGTTTCTTCGTTCTACTAGGTACACTTATCGGTATGATTGCACATCAACTTGTAAAAATCTCGCGAAAAAGCTACGTATAAAACTGCAAAAAATGAAAAGAATATATAATAATTAGAAAATTAGCTATTGTTTAAAAAAAGAATTTGTATTATGATATTCAACAAATTTATTTCGTTATAACGATGAAAAAGGACTAGTACATGTCTTACCTTTTTGCAGAGAGAGAATCCGTTTGGCTGAAAGATTCTTAAAAAGGCGATATGGAACCTACCTTTGAGTTCTGCATATGCAGCGGGAAATTCCCGTTATCAAAAAGAGAGCATACTCAATTTTTTTGTGTATGAATCAGGGTGGTAACGCCGGCAAAGCTCGGTCCCTATTTGGGGACGCGGGCTTTTTTGTATTTTCAAAAGGAGGAAGACTGACTATGGCAAAAGAACAAGTACAAGCTATTACGAAGATGGAAGAAGATTTTGCACAGTGGTACACCGATATTGTAAAAAAAGCAGAACTTGTTGATTATTCAAGTGTGAAAGGGTGTATGATTCTACGTCCGTACGGTTATGCCTTATGGGAAAATATGCAGAAAGTGATGGATGAAAAGTTAAAAGAAACTGGTCATGAGAATGTGTATATGCCAATGTTTATCCCAGAGAGTTTATTGCAAAAAGAGAAGGATCATGTTGAAGGATTTGCTCCTGAAGTAGCATGGGTTACGCACGGAGGTGATGAAAAGTTAACGGAAAGGCTTTGTGTACGTCCTACATCTGAAACTTTATTCTGTGAGCATTTCTCAAAGATTGTGCAATCATATAATGATTTGCCAAAGCTATATAATCAGTGGTGTTCAGTAGTTCGTTGGGAGAAGACAACGAGACCATTCCTTCGTACAACTGAATTTTTATGGCAAGAAGGTCATACGATTCATGAAACGGCAGAAGAATCGCAAGCTGAAACGTTAAATATTTTAAATCTATATGCTTCTTTCTGTGAAGAATACTTAGCGATACCAGTAATTAAAGGGCAAAAAACAGAAAAAGAAAAGTTTGCGGGAGCGAAGGCAACTTATACGATTGAAAGCTTAATGCATGATGGAAAAGCCCTTCAAACAGGAACCTCTCATAACTTTGGAACAAATTTCTCTGAAGCATTTGATATTAAATTTTTAGATCGTAACGGTAAGTGGCAATATGTACACCAAACATCTTGGGGGGTATCAACAAGAATGATAGGTGGACTTATTATGGTTCATAGTGATAACAATGGGCTTGTAATGCCTCCAAAAGTAGCACCAGTACAAGTTGCTATCGTACCAATTGCTCAGCATAAAGAAGGTGTGTTAGAAAAAGCAACAGAGTTACAAGGACGTATTCAGAAGGTTGCACGTGTAAAAATAGATGCTAGCAATAAAACACCTGGTTGGAAATTTAATGAGTATGAAATGAAGGGAATTCCAATTCGATTAGAAGTTGGCCCAAAGGATATTGACAAGAATCAAGTTGTACTTGTAAGAAGAGATACGAAAGAAAAAGAATTTATATCAATGGATCAATTAGAAGAACGCATTCCAGCATTACTTGAGGAAATTCATCATTCTTTATTTAATAAAGCAAAAGTATTTCGCGATGAGAATACGTATAGTGTGATGAATTTCGAAGAGATGAAAAAAGCAGCTGATGAAAAGCAAGGGTTTATTAAGGCGATGTGGTGTGGAGAACTAGCTTGTGAAGAGAAACTAAAAGAAGAGGTTGGAGTATCTTCACGCTGTATGCCTTTTGAACAAGAACATTTAGCTGACGAATGTATTTGCTGTAGTAAAGAAGCGAAGCACATGGTCTATTGGGGAAAAGCATATTAATACTCTTTCTGATAGATGCCAAAAGGACTTTGGGTTGCATAATAAACTGCAATCCAAAGTCCTTTTTAGTTTTATCCCGCTATTTGCGGGCAGTAAAACTCCCACCTCGAAATTCGGCTGGAGCAAAGAAGCTAGGTGGAAGCCCTGCTGCCCGTAA
>NZ_BOQD01000317.1 GCF_018332515.1 Bacillus hominis
TGTGAATAATGAAAAAATCTCTTCCTAGTAAATGAGGAAGAGATCATAGGTTTAACTAATTTTTGAATTAGGTGTTTCATCAATCTTATGAAAACCTTTCATATAATACACGATAGCCAAGCCGATAAGCCAAATTGGACCGACGATTAATGCGATTCGTGTATCTTCTGAATAGGCCATTATACCTAGTACAAGTACAAGGAAGCCGAGTGAGAAATATGAACTTAATGGGTGTAAAGGCATTTTATACGCTAGCTTGTCCTTTTTATTAGGTTGTAATCCTTTACGGAATTTAATTTGAGCGACTAATATAATACCCCAAGTCCAAATTGCCCCGAAAGTTGAAATACTAGTTAGCCATGTAAACACTTTTGCAGGAACAAGATAGTTTAATATAACACCAACGAGTAAAACGATTGCTGTTGCGACAATTCCTTGACTAGGAATCCCATTTTTATTTAAACGACCGAATCTTTCGGGTGCTTTCTTTTGTTGTGCTAATGTGAATAGCATACGGCCTGTACTAAACAAACCACCGTTACAAGAAGAAAGAGCTGCTGTTAAAACAACAAAGTTAATAATGCCTGCTGCCTTTGCGATACCGATTTGCTGGAACGTTAGTACGAAGGGACTTCCTTTCTCACCAAGTTCGTTCCAAGGGTAAATTGCCATCATAACGAATAGTGCTCCGACGTAAAAGATTAGGATTCTCCAAAATACGTTATCGATAGCTTTTGCGAGTGTTTTCTTCGGGTTTTGAGCTTCACCAGCTGTAACACCAATTAGTTCAACGCCTAAATAAGCGAATAATACCATTTGTAAGGAAAGCAATAATCCAGAGAAGCCATTTGGGAACCAGCCCCCATGTTCCCAAAGATTTGAAATACCAGTTGCAACGCCGCCATTTCCAAATCCGAATAAAATAATACCAGCACCGACTACTATCATACAGATAATTGTGACAATTTTGATGAGAGCAAACCAAAACTCAAGTTCTCCAAATACTTTTACAGATAAGAAGTTGAAAGCACTCATTAATAAAAGAGCTAGTAATGCCCAAGTCCAGCGCGGGATATCTGGGAACCAGTACTGCATGTAAATTCCAGCCGCCGTAATTTCAGCCATACAAGTAACAACCCATAAGAACCAGTAGTTCCAACCAGTAATATAGCCAGCAAGTGGGCCGATATAATCATTAGCGTATTTACTAAAAGAACCGGCAACCGGTTGTTCAATTGCCATTTCTCCGAGCGCTCGCATAATGAAAAAAATAACGAGTCCAGCGATCATATAACCTAGTAAGATGGAAGGACCAGCTAGTTTAATAGCAGAAGCAGATCCTAAAAATAGCCCAACGCCAATAGCTGAACCGAGTGACATTAAAGTAATATGTCGTTCTTTTAAACCTCGATTTAAAGTTTCAGATTTGTTTGTGTGCTGCATAAGAAGAATCCCCCTTGTAGAATGAGTCACCTAAATATTTAACTATTTCAAATTATAAAACATTTCTATCTGTTGTGCTACAAAAATAATCAGAAAAGAACTGTACTATATCTGAAGTTGTCAGACTTAAACTTAAAATTCTCACTATTAGAGAATATATTGACTCTTCTTTTTATTGATTGTTAAGATTAAGTATTACATTTTCTCACATACTAATAAGAAAAGAATGTGTGATAATAATTCAGGTGTAGGAAGGGTACATAAGTATGTTTCAATTACAAAAGTATAACACTTCTGTGAAGCAAGAAATTTTAGCTGGCATCACAACTTTTTTTACATTTGCGTATATTCTTGTCATCAATCCGAAAATATTATCTGATGCAGGTGTACCATTTGATCAAGCATTTACAGCAACTATTATTGCGACAGTTGTTGGAACGCTATGTATGGCGTTTTTAGCTAACTATCCAATTGTTATTGCTCCAGCTATGGGAATGAATGCATATTTTGCTTACTCTGTTGTTCAACAGGCAGAGGGGATTACATATGTCATTGCGTTTTCGGCAGTATTTGTAACAGGTATTATTTTTCTTTTATTATCTTTCACCTCGTTTAGGCAAAAGCTAATTGTCGCAATTCCTGATAGTTTAAAACATGCAATTGCAGGTGGAATCGGATTATTTATTGCTTTTATCGGATTGAGACTTTCGGGTATTATCGTTGACCATCCATCTAACTTGGTGACGATCGGAGACTTTCATTCACCGGCTGTTATTTTAACATTAGTTGGTTTAGTGTTAGCAGCGGTATTAATGGTATTACGCGTTAGTGGTGCATTGTTTATTAGTATGATTGTGACAGGGGTAATTGCTTTCTTTACAGGGCAATTAAAGTTTGAAAATAACATTGTCGCAATGCCACATTTACCAGAAGGAATTATTGTTTCAAACCCTATCAATGCATTTTCGGATGTAATTCAATACGGGTTATATGGAGTTATTTTTTCATTCTTACTTGTACTTTTATTTGATACAACAGGTGCTTTACTTGGTTTAATTAAACAAGCAGGTTTAAATACAGATAACACTGAAAAGCGCTTTGGCAAGGCGTTCATTGCGGATGCAATTGGCGGGACTACAGGTTCCATCTTTGGGACAAGCCCGACAGCAGCGACAATTGAATCATCAGCTGGAATTGCTGCAGGTGGTAAAACTGGATTGACAGGTATTGTAGTAGTTTGTTTAACTATTATAACTGCATTCTTTAGCCCTGTTATTGCCTCTTTATCAAGTGTAGCAGCTATTACAGCTCCTTCTTTAATTATAGTAGGTAGCTTAATGGCACAAAGCATTCGTGATATTAATTGGAATGAATTTGAAGATGCATTACCGGCATTTTTAATTTTCGTTGGTATTCCGTTAACATCTAGTATTGCGAATGGAATTGCAATCGGATTTTTAGTGTATCCAGTCTTAAAAATTGTGAAAGGGAAAGGGATGGAAGTACATCCGCTACTATACTTATTTACAATTTTATTTGGATGTCATTTATTCTTATAATATAGATAGGAGAGGGGCTTCTTATGAGAGGCCCCTTTTTTGTGTATAATGAGGTGAAATTCAAATTTATTTTGTAAATTATAAATTACTAAATGGAATATATATGTTACAATTAAAGTAGAGGAGGAACATGAATGGCTGTAAGTAAAATAAAAGTCGCACGTGTTCAGTTAGATTTAACACAGCAACAATTAGCAGAAAAAGTAGGCGTTACACGGCAAACGATTAGTTTAATTGAGAAGGGGAAATATAATCCGTCTTTAGATTTATGTTTGAAAATTTGTTATGCGGTAGATAAAACATTGAATGATTTGTTTTGGGAGGAAAAGGAGTGATAGGGTGAAAATCGTGAAAGATGAACGTTTAATGATCGAGGGATTAAAACATATTAGACTAGCTTTCATCTTACAGAATATTGTCATACTAAGTATTGTGTTTTATCGCTATGTATTGCAAGGGGCAGGTTATGAAAGTGTTTCGGATCTATTAATGATATTTATGGGCGGAATAGTAGTTATTAACTTCTTAAATTTAAAACATTCTGTAGAGGTGTATGAGCATACGGGCGGAGTATCACGTAGTTATTTCATGAAACTATTATTAATTCCAGTAGGAATTGTTATTGGGATTCTAGCTATTTGTATCATTGTAACACCGGATATTTCGATAAAGGAAATTAGTATAACAGGACTTATTATGTTTGCTTGCTTTTTAATTCCTAGTTTATTTATATACATATATATGAAAAAGATAAAAAGTGAAGATTGAAATATAAGAAAAGCTTTCCCGTATTTGGGAAAGCCTTTTTTATATTTCTTTATACATTACTTTATGTAGTCCGATTGTATCAATCTCGAATATTTCACCATGCTCCTGAAAACCTAATCGTTTGTAATAATCTGTTACAGTAATCCGTCCATTACACCATAGGATGTTTACTTTACGTTCTCGGAGGATTTGTTCAGCTTTATAGATTAAAGAAGTGCCAGCACGTTGGTTTCGGAAGTTAGGTGATGTTGCCATTCCTCGTAGACGATAGTGTATATCAGTTTGTAAATCAGGATATATTTCTTTCGAGAAGGAAGCGATGCTAATAAGTTCTTCATACAGAAATGCACCTAAGTGGAAGGTGTCAATTTCGTAGTCGGAGGAGTATTTACAATCTTCTAATGGCTGATCGGGGCGCAAAATCTTTTGGCGTAATAAGTATGTTTCAGATGCATCAATATGTTTCACTGTAATCATAATATCATCCTTTCTTATAAGCCTTTTTCTATAAGTTGTAAGAAGAAATATGCCGGTGCAACGAGAAGTCCTAGTATGCTAGCAGTTCCGAGAAGGAGTGAAAGTAAGAGACAAAAGTACTTAATTCCATTCGATTTTTTCCATCCATAACTACAAATTTCAATGCTAATACCGATGAGAATAATGGCGACGAGTACTTCTGCTAATAATAAGAGAGCTAAAGTTGAAATAGACATAATGTTATTCATCCCCATAATATGTGATAGTAACATTTTACCATATGAAATTGAGAAAATGCCCCTCATTTATGTGAGGGGCATTTTCTATTCCAATATGTTTTTCATTGTATCAATATGCTCTTTTGAACCCGTTACAAGTAAAGTATCGCCATGCTGTAACTTCGTATCACCATGTGGTATTAATGCTTTATTACCACGGTAAATTTGAATGACAAGTACATCACCTAAAAACGGAAGGCGCCGAAGTGCTAAGCCGTTATATTTATTACTTCGTAGTTCAACCTCACGTACTGTTTCATTTGCTGTTGTAATTAAGCGAACGAGACTCGGTTTATCAATAAGTGCACGTAATAAAATACGTGTAGAGTTAATAGTCGAGAATACAGCGATATGTTCTTGAGTTGCTTTTTCTTGTAGAAGGGGATCTTCTACACTTGCGATGACGTGTTCAACACCTAATTCTTTTGCGTGTTCTGCCAATAATAAGTTTTGTTCATCATCACTTGTCGCAACAACAACACGGTCTGCTTCGAAAGCTTTTTGCTCTATTAAAGATTGAATAGTAATCTCATCTAATTTTACAATAGGGAAGTCATGAGATTTCGCTTCCTCATCATTTATTTTATTTTGGCGTATCATATATAGCGTTACGTCATAATCTTCGCGTTTTAGATCAAGTGATAACGGAAGGGTAATTCTGCTTGCACCAATAATAGATACTTTCGGTTTTGGTATTTCCACTTTTGGAAACATCTTTTTAAATAATATAGGTGCAAAAATACAAGTAATAACTGCGCTTAAAATAAGAGATGCTGATAAACTTGGGCTAATGATGCCTAGCTTTTCACCAATTTGTGCAGCCGCAATAACTAAAGAAAGTGTTGATGTTAACAAAATAGCACTTCCGAGTACGATATTGCGTGGGTACCATTTTCGTAAGACGAGTGATGGCAACAGTTTTGAAATAAAGAGTCCCACAATTAGAATTGGGATCATTAGCATACTAGAAGGCTCTTTAAAAATAGACCATACTTCTAAATTTACACCAACCATTACGAAGAAAATAGGGATGAAGAAACCATATCCGATGGAATCGAGTTTCTCAACCATGTCTTCATTTGGTGATAGTAAGGATACGAGTACACCTGCTAAGAAGGCTCCTAAAATATTTTCTGCCCCAACAGATTCGGATAATCCAACTAAGATTAAGATGAGTGCAAAAACAGCTCGTGTATCAATTTGTACACTACCGGCTTTTAAGCTTTCTAGGTATGGAATGTTTTTAAAACGTCTTGCGACAAAGTAAATTACAATACCAGCACCGAATAGAAGAAGTAGAAGCCACATGCTTTGGCCGCTTTCGGAATTTAATCCGACGAATACAGCGAGTAAAATCATTGTCACTAAGTCGGCAATAACAGCGACTAATAAAATGATTTGCCCGATTGCAGTTTTTCCTAAGTTGTTTTCTTTTAATGTTGGTACGACAACACCTAAGGAAATAGTTGAAATAATTAAAGTCATGAACATTGCATTGTCTACGAATCCTAGCCATACGAATAGTAACGATAGGGCATAAGATAAAATGAAAATAAATAAGAAGATAATGCTTGCTGCTTGGAATGTGTTCGGTTCGTTTGTCGTATTCTTTTTCCCTTTTTGCTTAAAGATCGAAAAGTCAATTTCTAAACCACTTAAAAACATGAGGAAGATAAACCCTAGTGTTGATAAGACTTGAAGCCACATATCTGGCTCAATGATGTTAAATCCACTTTTACCTACAAAGATTCCTGCGATAATTTCTGCAACAACGACAGGAAGTGCTTTTAATTTAAAGCGCTGTAACAAAAGGGGAACGAAAAACGCGATTGCGACGACAACCATAAGTGATAGAACAGAAGAATGATGTTCCACTGCGTTCTCTCCCTTCAAATAAATATAGTACCTATTTTAGCCATATAATAGGAAGAAAAGCAACGCATATAGATTCGATTTCATAAAGAAAGATTTTTCTTAAAATTTGTCATAATAAGTATATTTTTCATGATTTTGTTGTTAATTCCGTAATGTGGATGTAATAGGGGAGGGGATAAAGTGAAACTTTAATCAGTGGGGTCTTACTGCTCGTTAATGCTGGATAAAAAAAGACTGCTGAGGAATCTCAGCAGTCTTTTTCATGCAAATTACATTGAGAAGAAAATCCATACAGTAAGACCAACTGTTGCAGCTGCAACGAAGAAACTGTATATCATTGTAAGAATTTGAATGTTTCCTTCTCCTTCTTTTAAGTGCATGAACATAATTAATTGTAACAACGCTTGCGCAACAGCCATTATGATAATAGTTGTTAAGATCGTTGAAAGTGGCAAGTCTGTGTAAAGTGCCACGTATAACGCTAGAAACGTTAGTGCAAGCGATAAAATAAATCCGAAAACGTGTGACCAAGGGAATCCGCTATGCGCATGCCCGTTTGCTTGATTGTTATTTTGAGCCATCTACGCCACCATCCCGTTCAAGTAAACTAGTGTGTAAATAAAGACCCAAACAAGATCAAGGAAATGCCAGTATAAGCTGATAATAAATACTTTACGAGCTGTAACTGGTGTTAAACCTCGTTTTAAAATTTGGATGATAACACAAGTTGCCCAGATGATACCACCTGTTACGTGGGCACCATGCGTTCCAAGAAGAACGAAGAATCCAGATAAGAAAGCACTTGTCTGAATCGTTGCGCCTTCACCAATGTACATAATGAATTCTTCGATCTCGAAGAATAGGAAACCTGCACCTAAAAGTAATGTAAAGATGAACCATCCAAGCATTGCTTTTTGGTTGTGCTTACGCATTTCGTGAATTGCGATACCACATGTAAAACTACTTGTTAAAAGTAACAGTGTTTGAATTAAAAGTGTCTTAACTTCAAACAATTGCGCTGGTGTTGGGCCATCAGCCGTACGACCAGCAAGGACTAGATAAGAGGCGAAAAGTGTTGCGAACAGCATAATTTCAGCCCCAAGAAAAATCCAGAATCCTAGGATGTTCAATCTGCTTTGCTCGGATTGATATTCCAAAGGTAAGCTTTTATCTAAAGCCGCCATGTCATTTCACCTCTCATGCTATATGTTCTGTTTCTTTAATTTCATCAACGCTTACGTAGTAGCCATCATCATAATCGAATGAACGATAGATTAAGCAACCTAAAATACCAATACCACCGATTGCTGCAATCCAGAACCAGCTAAATACTAATGCAAAACCTGCAAGACCGAAGAATGCAGACATAATAATAGGCACACCAGAATTACTTGGCATGTGAATTGGTTTTAATTCATCTGCTGTTGGTGTAATTGTTTCTCCGCGTTTTTTCATGAACCAGAAAGCATCAGCTTCTTTAATTTCAGGAAGTTTCGCGAAGTTGTAATGTTGTACAGGAGAGTGAGTTGCCCATTCAAGTGTACGGCCATCCCATGGATCTCCAGTTGTATCACGTTCACCGTGACGTGCACTCCAAATTACGTTGTAACAAAGAAGTACGAATCCGATACCCATCATTACTGCGCCGACAGATGCGATTTGGTTCAACCAACCCCATCCAAGGCTTTCAGAGTAAGTGTACATACGACGAGTCATACCATCTAAACCAAGGAAGTACATTGGGAAGAAACAGATGTTAAATCCGCTCATAAAGATCCAGAATGTCCATTTACCAAGGCGTTCATTTAGCATATGACCTGTCATTTTTGGATACCAGAATGTGAATCCAGCAAGCATAGCGAATACTGTACCTGCGATTAATACGTAGTGGAAATGAGCAACTAGGAAGTAGCTGTTATGGTATTGATAATCAGCTGCTGCCATTCCAAGCATAACCCCTGTAACTCCACCAACTACGAAGTTTGGAATAAATGCCAATGACCAAAGCATTGGAACTGTAAAACGAATACGTCCTTTATACAGTGTAAACAACCAGTTAAAGATCTTAACACCGGTTGGAATCGAAATCGCCATTGTCGAGATCGAGAAGAATGAGTTAACCGCTGGACCTGCACCCATCGTGAAGAAGTGATGAAGCCATACGACGAAACTCAGTAAAGAAATTGCAACCATTGAGTATACCATCGCACTGTAACCGAATAGACGTTTACGTGAGAATGTACTAATGATTTCAGAGAAAATACCGAATGCCGGTAAAATAACGATATACACTTCAGGGTGACCCCATACCCAGAACAAGTTGGCCCAGAGCATTGGCATACCGCCGCTCGCCATCGTAAAGAAGTGAGCATCAAATAGACGGTCAAATGTCATTAATGCAAGAGCTACTGTTAACACTGGGAAAGCGAAAATAATGATTACACATGTAATTAAAATAGACCATGTAAACATTGGCATTTTCATTAATTTCATGCCAGGTGTACGCATTTTTAAAATAGTAACTAGGAAGTTAATACCTGTCATTAACGTACCAAGACCTGAAATCTGTAAGGCGATTGCGTAGAAGTTATTTCCTACACCAGGAGTAAACTCTGTACCCGCCATTGGGAAGTAAGAAGTCCACCCAGCGTCTGGAGAACCACCGATTACGAAAGCGATGTTGAATAACATTGCTCCAATAAAGAATAACCAGAAACTTAAAGCATTTAAGAACGGATATGCAACGTCACGAGCACCAATTTGTAATGGTACAACGACGTTCATTAATCCTAGAACGAATGGCATTGCCATGAAAAGAATCATAACTGTACCATGTGTTGTAAAGATTCCGTTATAGTGTTCAGCGTTTAAATATGTTGTATCTGGGAATGTTAACTGGGCACGAATCATTAAACCATCCATACCACCACGGAATAACATTATAACGGCAGAGATAATATACATGGTCCCTATTTTTTTATGGTCAACAGTTGTTAACCATTCATCCCAAAGCCATCTCCATTTTTTGTACTTTGTTAGTACGAAAAGAATCGCTAATGTCACAAGAACGATAGATGCGTCAGCTCCGTAAATAATCGGGTCACCTGTGACAAAAAATTCATCAAGCTTCACTGTTTTCACTCCAATCTGTTGGAATAATAGCTATTATTTTTTGTTTTTGTAGTAGTTGTAATCACAATATTCAAGTGATTTTGGATCTACATAACTTAAGTGGTGACTAGAGAACGTCATACGCCCCACTACACCAGGTTTAATAATGTCGTTGTATTTCTCTTCTGATAATTTAGGGGCAGTTTCTTGTACTTCTTTTACCCACTTATCATATTTCTCTTTAGTTTTTGCTTCAACTTCGAATTCCATGTGAGTAAATCCTTCACCTGAGAAGTTCGAGCTACGACCTAGGTAAGAACCTGGTTTGTCAGCTTGTAAATATAAGTCCATGATCATGCCATCCATTGTATACTTCATACCACCAAGTTCTGGTACCCAGAAAGCATTCATTGGACCTACAGAAGTCAGTTTAAATTGAATTGGTACACCAGCTGGGATGTTTAAATAGTTAACGGTTTCAATTTTTTCCTCCGGATAACTAAATAACCATTTCCAGTTTGCAGATGTAACATAAATTTCAACTGGTTTAATATGTTTGGACTCTTGCGGAACCTCTTCCGAAGCATAAGTTGCTTTAACTGTTGGAATCGATAATGCGATAACGATAATAACAGGAATAATCGTCCAAATGATTTCTAATAATGTGTTACCGTGTTGATCAGGTGGCTCATAGTCCATATTCTCTGGTTTTTCACGATAACGAATCAAGATGACTGTAAACAAGATGAATACAATTGCGATAATTAATGACATAAGCACGAATGACCAAACAATTAAATCATACTGTGCCTTTGCAACAGGTCCTTGCGGATTTAATACTGCGAGTTTTTTATCACAGCCACCGAGGAACAGAACTAATGATAACGGAAGAAGCGAAGCCAACTTCCAAAATGCTTTCTTTAGTTGCACGATTGAAAATCTCCTTTCTCCTTGGATTGAAACTATGCCAATAAAATAATATAAACCTATTAATTTATAGATGGCAATAGTTTTTGTCATATTGTTAAAAAATAGACACAAATGCACACTTTTTAAGGTGAATATCATTTGTAACTTGATAACATTGTAAACTATTTTCCAGAGAAAAACGTGATTGTAGAAATTTTAAGATAAATAAAGTTATACCAACATATCCAAGAAATAGAAAAAAGCTATCTTATCATAAGAAAGATAGCTGAATATTTAGTATATTTAGTTTATTTTCTGAGTTATATTTCGTTGCTGTTCAAATTGGACAACTTTTTTATATTTAACTTGGGATAAAATGTAACAAATAATCATAAATGGAATCCCGCAATAAAGAGCAATTCTCTGATCTGGAATGAAAGCTAAACTAATAAATGTAATGAAATTGAGTGAGAAAGCTACGATTGGAACTATTGGATAAAGTGGTGTACGATATTTTAAATCATTTATGTTGCCGCCATTTTTCACGA
>NZ_BOQD01000318.1 GCF_018332515.1 Bacillus hominis
TAAATATAAATAATAATGCCGCGAATATAACGATCGCCAAAAATTTTGATGTTAAAATTTTAAATCTGCTCGCTGGACGAATCGTTAAAAATTTATATGTTCCCCAGCTATATTCATTCGCAAAAATTGTACTTGCATATACGAGAATAAATGGAAGTAAAATAGGAAAAACAATAAAACCTGTATCTCTCATAAATGAAAGCGGTGAACTACTTGACGGTGCTATATCCGTATCTAAATGCTTCATTTTAAGCTGATATTCCTTTACAAGCTCGTCCCCTGACTGTTCTGCTAAAATATCCTCCTTTTTCATACCAAGTTTTTTCTCAATTTCTACAGTTCGTTCTGTATAATCCACTTTCCACCCTTTTGTTTCTGGCTCTAAATATTTTACCGTAACCCATCCTAATCCAATAATTAATACCGCAATAACTGCAAAAGGAATAATCGTTCGCTTTCGCTTAAATATTTTATACAGCTCGTTATAAACTAAATTAAACAATATCTTTTCCCCCTGTTAATTCTAAAAACTGCTCTTCTAGCGTTTTTCTTTCCTCATAAACACGATAAACTTGAATATTTTTCTCCATCAATGTACGAAGAATATTTGGAATTTCTTCATCTTTCACGTTTATAATTAATTCGTTTTCTTTTACTAAAACATCGTATTCTAAAACCTCTGCCGCTTTATTCGCATCATCTACACGTATATGTATTTCTTCTGTTTCTTCCTTTTTATCACTTTGAATATTTTGTGTTGCGACATATTCTCCGTGCTGAATAATAATAACTCTGTCACACATTAATTCTACTTCTGAGAGCAAGTGACTAGAGACAAGAACAGCTTTTCCTTGTTCATGTGCAATTTTCTTTATGTACATCCGCATTTCATGTATACCACTAGGATCTAATCCGTTCGTTGGTTCGTCTAGTATTAATACATCTGGATTATGTATAAGTGCCTGAGCAATTCCTAAACGTTGTCTCATACCGAGTGAATATGCTTTTACTTTACGGTCAATTACTTGTCCCATTCCTAATAGTTGCACAACTTCATCGATACGCTCTTCAGTCACATTCCCATTCATTCGTCCGAAATATGTTAAATTTTCATAGCCGCTTAAGAAAGGATAGAATTCTGGTGTCTCAATTACAGCGCCAATTTTCGCAGCAGTTTTTTCAAATTGCTGTTTTACAGATTGACCATCAATCCATACTTCTCCTTCTGTCATACGAATCATTCCGACCATCATTCGCATTAATGTCGTTTTTCCAGCACCATTTGGTCCTAATAAGCCAACTACTTCACCTTTTTTCACTTCAAAACTAATATTTTCTACTAACGTCTTTGAACCAATTCGCTTTGTTAATCGATCAACTTTTACGATCGCTTGCTCATTTATCATTCCATACAACCTTTCTTCTTAACTCTTTTTTTCAGTTCTTCCCACTGTATCATGATTAATAACATGTGTAAAATGAAGAAAAAGCCATGATTTCTCATGCCTTTTTCCTTGTTTCATATGACTTTTCACCCTTTAACCTTTGTGTAAACCTACAACATTGCCACATTGATATTATAATGACGGTTATCATAACAACTGCTGTTACCATTATCGCATACGTCGTAATCGGTGCATTTGTTACTCCTTGGATTCCTACTGCTTTCATAAAAATAATAATAAATAATTTCAAAAATAACATACCATGAATTAATCCGAAAACGAAAGCTCCTCCGTAAATTAATAATTGCTCATGACATAATAAACATAACATTTCCTTTCTCGTCATATTCACTACTTCGTACGATTTAAACTCCTCTCTTCTTACCTGTAAAAAAGAGGCTGTCATTTTATAAGTAATGAAAATACATACAAAAACTACAAATAAAAACATAGCATAAAACCACTTTACAAATATAAGTGTATATCCCGCTTTACTTGTTACAACTTCATTGAATCGGAATGATATCATAAAAAAACAAATCATTGTATTCATAGCAATCCACATAAATTGTTTTAACCTTTTGGTAGCAAATGTTTGTATATTTTTTCTCGCTAACCGACATAAAGACATAGATTCCTTCCCCTACCTTACTTCATAACATACGCATTCTATACTACTAGTGTATAAAAATATGACATTTTTAACATCGCACTTCAATCGGAATCTTTACTAAGCCTTTAGTCCTAGAAACCAAGCATATTTACCTCTTTAGCATTAAATAAAAAACAAAAAAAACGGAAATGCATTTTAGTTACATTTCCGTTCTTTGTTTAATGAGGTGAATCTTTATATAACTTAATTATCATGACTGCCTTGTAACTTCATCAACTATTCAGCCTTCGTATCTTCCACTTCAATCCTTTTTTTCTCTCTTGCAATTTTCAAAAACTCTAACAACTCTGGATTGTTATTCATTTTTTTATAGGCCACTGACATTTCTGCAACAAAATTAGAATCACATAACTCTTTATATACAACTTCTGTTTTATACAATTTATTTGCGGACACAGGTATTACTGTAATTCCAATACCTGCTGCTACAAGCCCCATGACAGTTTGATATTCGGTTGCTTCTTGTACAATATGCGGACTAAAACCTACATCACGGCAAAGCGATAAAATTGTATCGTATAACGCTGGCCATACTGGTCTCGTAATAAATACGAACGGTTCATCCCTTAAATCTTCGATATGTATTTCGTCCTTTTCAGCAAGTGGATGCGCCTTCGGTAAGCATAACGTACACGAAAGTTTTTGAATTGGTTCTAACTCTAGTAATTGCGTTGGAATTGGCGGACGTAAAAATCCAATATCAATTCGATTATCATGAAGTGCATGCACCTGATCCGGTGTTGACAATTCATGTAATGCAACAGACACTCTCGGAAATTTCTTTCTATACTCCCTGACGATTGACGGTAAAATATCATATATCGCCGCACCTACAAAACCAATTGAAAGTGATCCAACTTCTCCCCTTTGAGCACTTTGTGCAACTTCTACTGCTTTTTCAATTTGTTCAAACGCTTTTTTTACTTCTTTTAAAAACATTTCTCCTGCTTCTGTTAATTCAACCTTTCTCTTCGTTCTTGAAAATAACATAACTCCCATTTCTTTTTCTAATTGCTGAATTTGTTGACTAAGCGGTGGTTGTGTCATTTGTAGACGAGCAGCCGCTCGTCCAAAGTGCAATTCCTCTGCCACTACAACAAAATATTGCAAATGCCGTAATTCCATTTTGGACACCCTTTTCATTTTCGATTAATACATCTAATATATTAATAACATATAATTTATATATTAGACAAATATTTCGAATGAACGTATAGTAGA
>NZ_BOQD01000319.1 GCF_018332515.1 Bacillus hominis
AACGTTTAAAGGAAAAGGGGAAATTATTGTGAAATTAGAAACGGAAAGGCTATACATAGTACCGTGTACAGAAGAGAAGCTTCGAGTTGCTGAAAAACAAGGATACAATAGCGGTCCACATATTTTAGGGCATATAGAAAATGTAAAACAAGATGAGGCGTTATTACCTTGGGGCGCGTGGTATGTAATTCGAAAGGAAGACGACATAGTCCTAGGGGATATTGGATTTAAAGGGAGACCGAACGAGAATCATACAGTAGAAATTGGGTACGGATTCATTGAGAAATATTGGAATAAAGGGTATGCAACAGAATCTGTAGATGAATTAATAAAGTGGGCTTTTCAGACAGGAGAAGTAGAAACGGTTATAGCGGAGACACTCCTTGATAACGATAGTTCAATTCGTGTATTAGAGAAATTACACATGAAAAGAGTAAATAGTACTGAAACGATGATAAATTGGAAGATTGAAAAATAAAGAATACCGCTCGAAGTAAATCGAGCGGTATTTTACGTAATTATGGTAGCATTTGTTTTTGATCTGTTGGGTATCCAACTGTTGAATGTTTAGAATGGTTACGGACAGAAATGAAAATAGAGATAATAACGATAAGACCAACTGCAACATAAGAAAGTGTAATAATAGTTGGATCAACTTTAAATGATGTAAGTAATGTACGTATATTCGTAAAGATAATAAGTCCGCCAACGAGTACGCCAAGTAAATGCGAAGGAACGATGCGTACTAACCATGCGGCAATTGGTGCGGCAACAATACCACCGAGCATTAGGGAAAATACCCAAACCCAGCTTATTTGTTCCCAGCCAAGTGAGATGAAAAAGCCGATTGTTGCAGCGAGTGAAACAGGAAATTCGCTCGTATCTACAGATCCAATAACTTTTCTAGCATCATTTCCTTTTGCAAGAAGAACAGGTGTCGTAATAGGTCCCCAGCCACCACCGCCAGTTGAATCAACGAATCCTGCGAACAGACCGAGCGGCACAAGTTGTTTAGCAGGCATACGCTTATTTGAAGAAACAATTTGTTTTTGAATGATGAATCGTAATAAAATATAAACCCCTAAAGTAAATAAAAATAAGGAAATATACGGTTTAATTATATCGCCAGGTAAATTACTTAAAAAACATGCCCCAACAAATGCGCCAATTGCTCCTGGCAATGTAAGCCTGGAAACTGTATATTTATCAACGTTGCCAAATCGTATGTGAGATGCACCAGAAGCTGCAGTTGTAACGACTTCAGCTAAATGAACCGATGCAGATGCAACAGCCGGTGCGATACCAAACATTAGTAATAAAGAGGAAGACGTTACCCCGTACGCCATTCCAAGTGCTCCATCAATCAATTGAGCGAAAAATCCGATAATAGCAAAGACAATTAATTTCTGCATAAATAATCCCCCTGTAATAATAAATAAATAAATAAATAAAAAGGCACTTTTCCCGTATGAGAAAAGTGCCTTTGGTTTTTCCAATCAGCAATAATTAAATTTGTTTCATTATAATACATATTAATCGTATAAATCAACTAGGTTTTAAAGTTTTTTGAATTGAATGAAAGGAAAATAAAATATACAATAAAGGGATGGAGAGAAAGGGGAGAAAGACAATGTTAACATTTGATCATCTCGTTCACGCAATTCACTGCACACCGGAGGAAGCGGCAAAACAAATGCAGGCACAAGGTTTTCATACTGCGTTAGGCGGTGAGCATATGACTTGGGGTACTTGGAATAGTTTATGTTATTTTGACTTATCATATATAGAATTTTTAGCAGTTCAGCATGAAGAAAAAGCGAAAGAAGCAGAAAATCCATTAGTACAGGAAACAGTGGTGAAATTAAAAAATGGAGAAGGAATGCTACAAATCGCAATTCGAACAAATGAAATTGAAGAGCTAGCAGTTAATTTAAGCAAACATGGCGTACAAACGATTGGGCCATTTGAAGGGAAACGTATGAGAAAAGATGGTCGCCTATTAGAATGGAAAATGTTATTTGTAAAGCAGGAAGAGGACGGACCGAAATTACCTTTCTTTATACAGTGGAATGAAACGGACGAAGAAAGAAGAAACGATTTACGTAACACAGGGACGATTGCTGAACATCAAAACAAAGTAGAAGAAATTGAAACGATTCATTATGCGGTGAAAAACGTTCGAGAAACAGTGCGGAAATGGAAAGAAGTAATGGGACTAACAGTAAGCTCTGTCACGAAAAATGAACAATGGAATGCTGAGTGTCAAAGTGTAGTGTTTGGTGATATTCATGTGCAGTTTTGTGAACCGATTGGAGAAGGATTAGTGCAAGACCACCTGAAGAACCAGGGCGAAAATCTATTTGCAGTAGAGTTTAAAGGGGAAAGTAAACAAGTGCATGAAGTGTTAGGTAGTTTATACATATATTAATAGAGAGATTGAACCGGATTTTAGACAATCATATCATTTGGATATAATAAACAATAGATGACGGAGGGGTTCATTTGGATAAAATAGCGGTAATTTCAGATATTCATGGTAATATTCCTGCTTTAGAATCTGTGCTGCAAGATATTAAATTAAGAGGAATTGAGCGCATTATTTGCCTTGGTGATTTAGTAGGAAAAGGCCCTCATTCCAGCGAAGTAATTGAAATCGTTCGTAAAGAATGTGAAGGAGTCGTAATGGGAAACTGGGATGATTTCATTACAAAACCGACTGAGTTTGAAGCGCTGAAATGGCATCAAAAACAATTATCAGAGGAACAAAATGAGTATTTAAGAAGTTTACCATTTTCAATCGAGTTTTTTATGAGCGGGAAACTCATTCGTATGTTCCACGCTTCACCAAGAAGTTTGTATGAAAGAATTCAACCACACGCTGCAAGAGAAGAGCGTGTTAGTATGTTCGAAAATAGTGAGTTGACAGAGAATATAGAAGGGGAAAGAAAACCAGATGTCGTTTGCTACGGTGACGTTCATCAAGCATACGTTCAAAATTTCAGGGGGAAAACGTTATGTAATGCTGGTAGCGTAGGAAACCCACTTGAAATTACACAAGCTTCCTATTTAATTTTTGAAGGAACTTACAATGAAAAAGAAGTAGCAAGCTTTTCCATTCAACTCGTACGTGTACCGTATGATATTGAATTAGCAATTCGATTAGCGGAAGAGCTCGATATGCCAGAAATTGAGGAATATAAGCAGGAGTTACGAACTGCTTTGTATCGAGGGTTTAAAGGGAAATAAGGGAAATATCTATCGTAACTAAAATATATCAACGATTCGAAAAAAGGATATCGATTTACCGGCGAATAGTGCCATAGTTTATTTAGTGTAATTATATTATGTAAACTAATTGTAGGAGGAGATATCATGAACCGAAAACAAAGTATTAAAGAAATTACAGATTATATTTTAACGTTAAACTTAACCCATCCAATAAGAGTTGGAGTAAGTGGTATTACAGCTTCAGGAAAGACAACATTTGCAAATGAACTAGCGGAAGAAGTAAAAAAGCGAGGAGTACCAGTAACACGCGCCAGCATTGATGATTTTCATAATCCGAGAGCGATTCGCTATACGCAAGGAAAAGAATCTGCAAGAGGATATTATGAAGATGCACACGATTATTCAGCTTTTAAAGAAAGGTTATTAAAGTCTTTAGGGACTAATGGCGATTTACATTATGAAACGATTTCTCATAACTTAATAACGGACATCCCTGTACAAAATGCACCTTTAGTGGCGCCGCCAAATATGGTGCTAATAGTGGATGGAACATTTCTATTGAAAAAAGACATTGAACCTTTATTTGATTATAAAATTTTTGTAGATACAGATTTTGAGATTGCGAGAAAACGTGGTGCTAAGCGAGAAACTGAAGCTTTTGGAAGTTATGAAAAAGCAGAGAAGATGTTTTTGAACAGGTATCATGCAGCTTGTAAGATGTATATAGATGAGCATAATCCGAAAGAGCGTGCGGACGTTGTATTTCAGAATAGTGATTTAGAAAATCCAGAAGTAATATTTCATGAAAGAAAGTAAATGCGTAATCAGAAATATATGTATAGCCTTATATTTATTGTTATAATTCTCGTATAATGAAATTAATTTTACGAAGTAATTTCCAGGGGATAAGGCAAAAGGGCAAGTTAAAAAACGTAAAAAGGGGACAGGACATATAATGAATGAAGTATTAGAACTAAAAGAAGAACTACAACAAATTAAAAATAACAATTATGCTGTACCAGAGGACGTAGATGCATATCCATATGCACAGTGGATGCTAGATTATATTGGATCACCTGATGCTGAATTACGTGATGAATTGATTTACAGTACGCTTCACACATGGATTACAAATGATGTATTTAGACAAAAAGAGTTACGAGGATTAATGTTACAAGCAATTAGTCCTGATTATTTATTTTATAAAATTGGTGAAAAGGGAACAGACTCTGTTTTTAAACGTGCATTTTCTGTTTTAATTCCGCCGCTTATTTTATCTGTTCATGAAAGAGAACCATTGCTATCTGAAGAACAACTGTACAGTGTAGCAGAGCAAGTTCTTGAATATGTCTATTTAGAAGAAGATGTAAGGGGTTACGTAGAAGGAAAAGGCTGGGCACATTCTACTGCACATGCTGCAGATGCGCTAGATGCTTTAGCTCGTACAATCCAAAATCGTGAGTTTTCATATGCAATACTAGCTGCTGTTCGTCAAAAGGTTCGCCTAAATGACTACGTATACATCCACTTTGAGGATGAGAGATTAGTAACGCCAATTATGTCGTTACGTAACCAAAATCTTTTAACTGAAGAAGAGTGGAGCAACTGGTTACATAGTATAGCAATTGTTGAAGACATTCCGCATCCCCAGTATGATATTTTAGTTCAAAATATTAGAGCTTTCTTACGAAGTTTATATTTCAGAGTTTTAGAGACAGAGGGTAGTACAGCCTTTACAGATGATATATTGGAGACTTTGACGAAATTGCGTAGGTATTAAAAATGACCAATACTTTAGAAACAAAGAGAAAATAATAATTTTCAAAAATTTATTAGAAATTTATTTTTACATTGTACCCTTTCAGTATAAGTTGAAAGGGGTGTCAAATGAAAAAATTATTGAAGATAGGAAAGATTATATTTTTTGTGTGTATTAGCATTATTTTTCTTGGAATAGGCGCTGTATTTATATATCATAACTATCAATTAAGAATGGAATCGAAATTAATTAATAATGAAGGTGAACTTGTTAATTTCAATAATAAAAATGTGAATGTTTATAATGAGGGGAGCGGGAAGGATACGTTTGTATTTATGGCCGGATCTGGAATTGCCGCTCCTGTTTATGAATTGAAAGGCCTATATAGTAAATTTTCGAAAGAAAACAAGATTTCTGTAATTGAGAGAGCTGGTTATGGATACAGTGATGTTTTTCATGATGATAGAGATATTGATACGATATTAGAACAAACGAGAGAAGCGCTTATTAGAAGTGGAAATAAACCTCCCTATATTTTAGTGCCACACTCTCTATCGGGTATAGAGGCTATTTATTGGGCACAAAAATACCCAAGTGAAGTAAAAGGGATTATTGCGTTAGATATTGGTTTACCTAATCAGTACGTAACTCATAAAATAGACGAGGTTGATTCATTAAGAATAAAAGGAATGAATATTTTAACGAAAATTGGTTTTCAGCGATTAGTTCCTTCTATTACTTATAATCCCGAAGTAATTCAGCAATCCTTTTTAACCGAACAGGAAAAAAATATTTATAAAGCGCTCTCATATAAACAAGCTTTTAATGATGATATGAAGCAAGAACTTTTACAAAGTTACAATAACAGTAACAAATCTAATTCCTTATCATTCCCAAAAGAAGCACCAATTTTATTTATAGATGCGATTGCTAGGGAAAATAAAAACTCGAAATATACAAAGCAAAAAAACAGAGATTATGAGGAGTTTGCTAGCAAGTTATTGATAGCTGATGTGAAAAAAATTGAAGGTACACATAGTATTTATTTACACGCTCCTGATGAAATATACAAACTTGCTACGGATTTTATTAATAATAAAGTAGTGAAGAACTAAGCTATTGTTATTTTAGTGATGGAAGGTCTACATAATGAAAGAATATAACATATTAATTGTTGAAGATGATTTGATGATAGGAGATTTATTACAAAAAATTTTGCAGCGTGAGAAGTATAAAGTGTATTGGGAGAAAGAAGGAAAGAATGTTCTTGATGTAATTCATGAAATAGATTTAGTCATAATGGATGTTATGTTA
>NZ_BOQD01000320.1 GCF_018332515.1 Bacillus hominis
AGGAAAGTGGTTATTGCTGGTTTATATATTGTATTAGTGACGTTTATTGTAACTACACTATATAAATATTTGCCTGTACTAACGATACAAATTTCACAATTAATTTATCAATTTAAATTATTTTTTCAAAACCCACCTGATAACGAGATAATTAAATATGCACTTTCGACAATTAATGGAATGGAAGTATCGAAATATATCGAACAAGGTGTAGATGTCATTTATCAATCGATAGCAAACATAGGAAAAGTCAGTTTGCAAATACTACTTTCTCTTATTTTAAGCCTCTTTTTCTTATTAGAAAAAGAACGCATTATAGCATTTACTTCGAAATTTAAAGATAGTAAGCTGAAAATTTTTTATGAGGAGATTGCATATTTCGGTGAAAGATTTGCAAGATCGTTCGGAAAAGTGATTGAAGCACAGTTTTTAATCGCGGTTGTCAATTGTGTGCTCACTGTAATTGCACTTGTCATTTTAGGATTTCCGCAGCTTCTTGTATTGGCTGTCATGGTCTTTCTACTCGGTTTGATTCCAGTTGCTGGTGTTATTATTTCCTTGTTTCCACTTTGTATAATTGCCTATAATGTCGGTGGGGTTATGTATGTTGTATACATACTAGTGTTCATTACAGTAATCCATGCTCTTGAAAGTTATTTTTTAAATCCAAAATTTATGTCTGCAAAAACGAATTTGCCAGTATTTTATACATTTATGATTCTTATCTTTTCAGAGCATTTCCTCGGAATATGGGGGCTTATTATTGGGATTCCAATCTTTATCTTTTTATTAGATGTACTTGACGTAAATAATGATGAACCGATTAATGATAATAAGTGATAGAAAATAACCGATGTTTTCTCTTGATGAAAACATCGGTTATTTGTTATTTTTTCTTTGGAGGAGGAAGTTTAATGAAGGTATTTGCAATTAAAGCTATAATAACAGCAGCAAAAATAAAGACTGCGATTACACCAACTCCCATACCTGCCCATCCTCCTATAAGGAAGATACTTATCGGTATTGCTAACAAGCTTAAAATAATTAGAATCAATCCAAGATTCTTATCATATTTTTTAGTTGGAAATAGCGTTCTGATGATTAAGAAGAGGAAAAGTATTAAGGATGCAGCGGCAAGCAAGAGGATTGCAATCGTCCAAGAATCATTCATGAAATCACTCCTTTTTATAGATAATATTACCGTTTAAATTGAGGGGGAACTATAAAAATATAAAAAAGCAATCCAATATAAATCGGATTGCTTTTTTGATTGAAAAATACGATTAAAGAACAGGAGCCATTGTTTCTTTCAATACTTGAACAGAGTGATCGAATTTTAATTCTTCCTCTTCACTTAGTTCAACTTCTAAAATTTCACGAACACCGCCGCGGTTTAAAACAGCAGGTACGCCGATATAAACATCTTGTTGGCCGTATTGACCTTCAAGATATGCTGATACAGTTAATACGCTGTTTTCATTGCTTAAGATTGCTTTCGTAACACGCAGCAGTGACATACCAATGCCGTAGTATGTAGCACCTTTTCGTTCAATAATGTGATAAGCTGCATCACGAACGTTTACGAAAATATCATCTAAATCTTTTTGGTTATATGTGTTGTCTTTTTCAAGAAGCGTTTGTAGTTTCTGAATACCAATTGATACGTGACTCCACACCGGAAGTTCTGTATCACCGTGCTCTCCGATAATATAAGCGTGAATGTTATGAGGTCCAATATCGAAGTACTCACCTAACATATAGCGGAAACGAGCAGAATCAAGAGTTGTACCAGAACCAATTACGCGCTCTTTCGGTAATCCAGATTCTTTCCACGTTACGTAAGTTAAAATATCAACAGGGTTCGTTGCGATTAAGAAGATACCGTCAAATCCGCTATCCATAATGCTACGAACAATTTGCTTGAAAATTTTAGCGTTTTTCTCAACTAAATCTAGGCGTGTTTCACCTGGCTTTTGTGGTAACCCAGCTGTAATTACAACAAGATCTGCGTCTTTACAATCTTCATAACTCCCTTTCCAAACTTTTGTTGGAGCTGGTGCGAAAGGTACGGCATGGCTTAAGTCCATTGCTTCTCCTTCTGCTTTTGCTTCATTTACATCAACTAAAACAAATTCTTCAGCAACTGCTTGGTTAATCATGCAGTAAGCATAGCTACATCCTACTGCTCCTGTTCCTACTAATACAACACGGTTAATACCTTTTTTCATTTCAAAATTCCTCGCTATTTCATTAATTTTTTATGTAAGATAATACGTCTTACTTCTAAAGTTTCATATCTATTTTATTACATTTTATAAAAGATATTCAAGTAATTGAAAATGTATCCGCTCAATTCCTTGAATGAAACATAGGAATTCTGTTAAACGAATATAATTCAGTAAAATCCTTCGTAAAGGGGGAATTGGCATGGGGAATCCATTATCGATGGGAAAAATGCTTCAAATTATTCATGAGGGGCTTGCCAAAACAAATACCCCAAAACGGATTACAATTGCCGGTGCAGGGATGTCCGGGTTAGTTGCAGCATCTTTATTAAAAGAAGCTGGGCACGAGGTAACGATTATAGAAGCAAACAACAGAATAGGTGGCAGGGTGTATACAATTCGTGAACCATTTAGTGCAGGATTATATTTTAACGCAGGTCCTATGCGTATTCCGGAGACTCATGATTTAACATTAGCCTATATTCGTAAATTTAAACTACCGTTAAATCTTTTTATTAATAAAACTTCTTCAGATATAATTTATACGAATAACATTAGAACGAGATTGAATGTGTTTGAAAACGATCCAAGTGTACTTGGATTTCCAGTTTTAGAAAAAGAGAGAGGGAAAACGGCAGAAGAATTAATGCTAGAGGTATTAGAACCTATACTTAATTATATTAAGAAAGATCCTAATAAAAACTGGATTATTGTTGAAAAAAAGTATAAAGCATATTCGCTCGGTTCATTTTTAACCGAGTATTATTCAGATGGAGCAATAGATATGATCGGAGTACTTCTTGATATGGAAGCATACATGGGAATGTCTTTAATTGAAGTATTACGAGAAATGATCTTTTTCACTTCAACGACGAAATATTATGAGATAACAGGCGGGATGGACGCATTACCAAATTCATTTTTATCGCAGCTAAAGGATAATATTTTTATGTCATATAAAGTGGATAAAATAATGCAGGAAGATAATAAAGTGATGATGCAAGTAAAACATGAACATACGTTAGAGCAATTTATAGTAACGGGTGATATTGCTATTATCACAATTCCATTTTCAGCTTTGCGATTTGTAGAAGTCCAGCCGTATCATTTATTCTCTTATTATAAAAGACGGGCAATTCGTGAATTAAATTATATTGCAGCAACTAAAATTGCGATAGAGTTCAAAAGTAGATTTTGGGAAAGAGCGAGGCAGTGTGGTGGGAAATCTATCACGGATTTACCGATACGTTTTACATATTATCCGAGCTATGGAATTCAGTCACCAGGGGCAGCTATCGTTATAGCAAGTTATACGTGGGCAGATGAAGCGTTAACGTGGGATAGTCTCTCACAGAGAGATCGTATTCGTTATGCATTGAAAAATTTAGCGCAAATTTATGGGAATGTGGTCTATAGTGAGTTTATTACAGGGGAATCTTTTAGCTGGAGTAAGAATCCGTATTCTTGCGGAGCATTTACAGCTTTTGAACCAGGGCAAGAGCTTGAATTGTTTCCATATATTACGCCGCCAGCGGGCAGAGTGCACTTTGCAGGAGAACATACGACATTAACACATGGGTGGATGCAGGGAGCAATCGAGTCTGGAATTAGAGTTGCTCATGAAGTGAATGAAAATGAAACGATAATCTAGCAGTTTTGTTTACAGCCCTTTTCGAACGAGAAAGCCCATTGCCTTTAGGCATGGGATGAAAGTGAGGTTGGATACGGAGTACCACTAAAAATCGTAAGGTTCGTGTACTTTAAGTATCCAAAGTATAGGTAGTTTCTTTGGGTCTGTTTGTTGTAATTTTTCGGAAATAAATGATACTATGATAAATGATTATAGAAGAACGTTTCAAAGTGTTGGTTGAAGAGATATGTAACGATCTTGATATTGTTAGTATCACAATGGAATAGGATACCAACCACGTTCATTTGTTTTTAAATACACTGTCAACACTTAGTTCTGCTGATACAATGGCAAAAATAAAAGGAGTGACATCAAAGTGTTTGAGAGAAGAATTCCCTCATCACATGCACTTGCAAAGTTTATAGACGCGTTCCCATTTTGTTTCTACTGCTGGAAATGTATCAAATGAGACAATAAAACAGTATGTTGAGAATCAAAAAACAAAGGGGTGAAACGTATGTCACAGACCCTAACAGTGAAAGTGAAATTGCTTCCCACAAAAGAACAAATCCGTTTATTGGAACAAAGTAGCCACGAGTATATTAAAGTCATAAATACACTTATATTGGAAATGGTTGAAGCAAAGAAAAGCACGAAAAAAAGCACAAAGGATATTGAAGCTAATATTCCAAGTGCGGTGAAGAATCAAGCAATTAAAGACGCGAAAAGTTTGTTTGCTACAAAAGTAAAGAAAAGCAAGTGTAAAATCATTCCGATTTTAAAGAGGCCTGTTTGTGTATGGAACAATCAAAATTATTCATTTGACTCCACTCATATTTCAATCCCGTTTAAGGTAAAAGGAAAGTCAACTCGTTTAAAGGTCCGTGCTTTATTAATCGATAAAACAAATCGCAATTTGGACTTGTTAAAACATAAGTTAGGTACACTTCGTATCACAAAGAAATCGAATAAGTGGATGGCCCAAATATCTGTCACACTTCCTACAAATGAAAGAGCAGGGGCGAAAATTTTAGGAGTAGACCTAGGTCTCAAAGTCCCTGCGGTAGCAATCACAGACGATGACAAGGTTCGTTTCTTTGGGAATGGTAGGCAAAATAAATATAGGAAGCGTAAGTTTCGTAGTGTTCGTAAGAAGTTAGGAAAAGACAAAAAAGTGAATGCGATTCGGCGATTTGATGATAAAGAACAAAGATGGATGCAAGATAAAGATCACAAAATAAGTCGTGAAATCATTGATTTTGCGATTGCTAATCATATTTCTGTCATTCGTTTAGAGCAACTAACGAATATAAGACAGACGGCAAGAACAAGCCGTAAAAACGAAAAAAACCTACACGCTTGGTCATTCTATCGTTTGTCACGATTTATTGCGTATAAAGCAACATTAGTTGGTATTCAGGTTGAATATGTAAATCCGGCTTATACAAGTCAAAGCTGTCCGAAATGCGCTGAAAAGAATAAGGCACAAGACAGAAAATACAAGTGTCCATGTGGGTTTGGGACACATCGTGATATCGTTGGGGCGATGAATATTCGCTACGCAACTGTGATTGATGGTAACAGTCAATCAGCCTAAGCGCCTATATGGTCTGGTTTAGGAGGGGCAATGAGATGCCCTCATCTTGAAGGCTGTTTAAAACAGAAATGGACTGCGAACGTTTAGTCATTCAAGAATCCCACCCGTAAATCCGTAAGGATTCGGGCTTGCGACTTTAGTCGTGGGAGTCTCAAAAATAGGTATTCTTTTAATAAAATGATAAGTATAAATCGTAATAATTACGCTTTGAAGGAATTTGAAGTAGAGAAATGGATGGTCGGTCGAATGAGTAAAGTAGAAATTCATATATTAGGTGGTTTTTTAGGTAGCGGAAAATCAACATTGCTGCAAAATTTATTATTAGCAGAAAAGAAGAAAAATCGAAAAGTTGCAGTTTTAATGAATGAAATAGGTGAATACTCGGTAGATACAGATATTATTGGGAAAGAGAATGTGTTAAGGGAACTTCTGAAAGGATGTATTTGTTGTACGTTAAAAGAAGAACTTGAAATACAATTACATTCATTATATCAACAGGAAAGACCGGATGTAATTTATATAGAAACAACAGGCGTTGCACATCCAATCGAAGTGTTAGATGCATGTGTATCACCAATTTTAGCTCCTTTCCTTGAAGTGAAATCCATAGTAGTCGTATTAGATGCAGTGAGATGGTTAAACCGAAGTATATTAAGTGCAAATGTACAACAACTATTACATGAGCAAATGAAATATGGAAGTCATATTCTTATTAATAAATCAGATTTATTAACAGGTGAAGATAAAAATAAAGTATTTGAAGATGTAAAAGCAATAAATAATCATGCGAAATTGTTTGAAACAAAGTATTGTAATATATCTTTAAATGACATAGAAGAAGCTGAATTTGCGAGTGGTGGAGAACATGAGACACTTCATGTTAAACAGCATTTACATATACAAACAATGACGTATCAATTTACGAAATCGATTGATCAAGACAAATTATATGAATGGCTTTCGAATTTACCAGATAGTATTTATCGTGTGAAAGGTTTTGTGAAATTCCATGGAGATAAATACCCTCACCTATTCCAATATTCATTTGGGGTACCGACTTTATTAGAACAAGACTTCGGTTATCCGACAAACTTGGTAGTAATAGGGGAAAGATTAGATAAGAAACTATTGGTTGAAGGATTAGAGAAAGTCGAAAATAATTAATCAGTTTTTCTATTCATGTTTTTTATGTAAGCTGCAAATAATTGACTTCATTCATTAAGTCAATTATTTGCAGCTTTTTGCGTGATGAATACTGTAATGAAACAGTAATTTCATTTGAACAACGGAATATATATTGATTGTATGTCCGTTTCCATTTAATAGGAAGGTGATTATAGACTTATGCCGAATGTAGAGGTTACTACAAGAGTTTCCATTACCAATTTTAAAGTCATGATTACGGACAGGGGAATTTGGCGTGTTTGATTCTATCAGAAAGTAAAGTATGGGGAGGATCACAATGTCGATGGAAAAACGTAAATGGCTAAGAACGGTGGTTACTGGTTGTGTTTTAGGCTCGTTATTAGTAACAGCGGCTTGTTCGGGAAAGAAGACAAGTACAGAAGATGAAAAAACGATTAAGGTAGGGGTTCTTGCTTCACTAACAGGCCCGCTAGAATCGTATGGAAAACAAACGGTAAATGGATTTGAATTAGGGTTAGACTATGCAACTGGTGGAACAGGGAAAGTAGAAGGAAAGAAGATTAAGTTTGTTGTAGAAGATACGGAAACGAAAGCAGATGTAGCGGTTAAGAAGGCTACGAAATTATTAGAAGAAGAGAAAGTTGATTTTTTAGTCGGATCATCTAGTTCAAGTGATACATTAGCAGTTTTACCACTAGCTGAAGAGTATAAAAAGATTATGGTTGTAGAACCGGCAGTTGCTGATAGTATTACCGGGAAGAACTGGAATAAATATATTTTTAGAACAGGAAGAAACTCTTCGCAAGATGCGATTGCTGGGGCTGCCTCAATTGCTAAAAAAGGTGTAAAGATTGCGACGTTTGCTCCAGATAATGCTTTCGGTCGTGAAGGAATTGCAGCATTTAAAGCGGGAGCGAAGAAATTAGGTGCGAATATTGTAAACGAGCAATACGCGGATACGAATGCAACTGATTTTACTGCAAATATTCAAAATATTATTAGCTCAAAACCAGATTATTTATTTATCGTTTGGGCAGGTGCGAATTCACCATGGAAACAGTTGAAAGATATGAATGTGGAAGCGCAAGGTATTAAAATTTCTACTGGTGCACCTGATATACCAGCATTAAAAACGATGGATGCGCTAATAGGGATGCAAGGGTTTTCTGTTTATTATCACTCACTTCCAAAGAATAAGGTGAACGATTGGCTAGTTGAAGAACATAAAAAACGTTTTAATGGTGCTGTTCCAGATCTGTTTACAGCAGGAGGAATGTCAGCGGCGATTTCTATCGTCGAAGCTTTGAAGAAAACGAAGGGAGATACAGATGTAGATACACTTATTAAGAAAATGGAAGGGATGGAATTTGAGACACCGAAAGGAAAGATGAAATTTAGAGAGAAGGATCATCAAGCATTACAAACTCTTTATTCTATAACTCTGAAAAAGCAAGAGGGTGTTGATTATCCAGTACCAGTGTTAGAGCGAGAATTAACAATGAAAGAAACAGAACCGTCTGTTCAAAATAAATAAACTGAATTTTCTGTTGTTTTTTATAAAGAGGGGATACCCTCTTTATACTTATTTCTTTCATAAACATGGCTTTCAGTGGGAGGGATTTCATGACACATTTGTTAGAGACGAAAAATCTTTGTGTATCTTTTGGGGATCATCATGTTATTAAGGGTGTTAATTTAACGGTACAAAAAGGAAAGCTCATTTCAATTATTGGACCGAATGGTGCTGGAAAGACAACGCTATTCAATTTACTAAGTGGGCAAATTTCTCCGACGAAAGGCGAAGTTTATTTTAAAGGGGAGGATATTACAAAATTATCAATTTCAGATCGAACGCGCTTGGGGATTGGTCGTTCTTTTCAGTTGACAAATATATTTCCAGAGCTAACAGTACTTGAAAATGTGCGTTTAAGTGTTCAATCGTTTGTTCAGGATTATTACAGTTTCTTTCCAAATGCAGCCAAGTTAAAGCAGCAAACTGGAGAAGCGAGACGTCTTTTGAAGACAGTACTCCTTCACGAGAAAGGGGACGTATTAGCTAAAGACTTAGCTCACGGAGAAAAAAGAAAGTTAGAGCTTGCTATGTTGTTAGCATTAAAGACAGATGTATTACTATTAGATGAGCCGACAGCAGGTATTTCAGTTGAGGAAGTTCCGGCTATATTACAAGTAATCGAAAATATTAAAAAGAATCCAGAGAGCACGATTGTACTTATTGAGCACAAAATGGATATGGTGCTAGATTTATCAGATCATCTTATCGTTTTATTTCATGGTGAGTTATTGGCTGAAGGGTTACCGGAAGAAATGATGAAAGATGAGCGAGTACGAAGTGCTTATTTAGGGGGATTATACAGTGGCACTATTACAAGTGAATAATATAGAGACGTATTTAGATCAGTTTCATATTTTACAAGGAGTGTCCCTTTCGGTTGAGAAGGGAACGATTACAGTATTGTTTGGAAGAAATGGAGCTGGAAAAACAACAACATTGCGGTCGGTTATGGGGTTTCACCGGATAGCAAATGGAGAAGTTTATTATGATAACACAAAAGTAAATGGATTATCTACACATTTAATTTCAAGAAAAGGTATAGGTTATGTGCCAGAAAATCAAGGTATTTTTCATGATTTGACAGTAGAAGAAACATTCGCACTTGCTAGGGGAAAGATAGGAAAAGAATCTGAAGAGAAAATAGATTGGATGCTCGAACTATTTCCAGATTTAAAGCAGTTTTGGAATAAGAAAAGTGGGCTCTTAAGCGGGGGACAAAAGCAAATGTTGGCTATTTCAAGAGCATTTATTAATAGTGATGGACTATTGCTTATTGATGAGCCGAGTAAAGGGCTGTCTCCAATTATGATAGAAAAATTAATGGTAGCTATTTTGAAAATGAAGGAAAAAACGACTGTTTTACTTGTTGAACAAAATTTTATGATGGCTAGTCAAATCGGTGATTATTTTTACATTATGGATAATGGGCGCATTGTGCATAACGGTTTCATGGAGGAACTGCGGGAGGATAAGGAAACATGTCATAAATATTTAGGTATTTCTTAACATTGATACGGGGGGATAGAACGTGGATGTGTTAATTAACTTATTTGTAAACGGCGTTTCGACAGGGATGCTTATTTTTTTATTAGCGTCTGGTTTATCACTTATTTTCGGTTTAATGAGCGTACTGAATTTTGCGCATGGCGGTTTATTTGCATGGGGAGCATTTACAGGCGTTTGGTTATTCAATATGACAGGTAGTTATTTATTAGCACTAATTGGAGCAGTCGCTATGGGGATGTTTCTCGGTTTCATTTTAGAAAGATTTCTTATTAGACCAGTGTATGGAAACCATGTTCGGCAGCTTCTCGTTACACTCGGAGGAATGCTCGTTCTTAGCGAGTGTATCAAAATATTTTGGGGTCCTAATCCAATTGTTGCAAAATTACCGTTATGGCTTCAAGGAAGCTTCACATTTGGAGGAGTTATCTTAATAAAATATCGCCTATTCGTTATTTTAGTTGGGATACTAATTTACATCGCTTTACTATTGCTGCTGAAAAAAACAAAGATAGGGCTTATGATTCGCGCTGGTGTAATGGATAAAGAGATGGTTCAAGCTCTCGGAATTAACGTAAAAGCGATATTCTCGTTTGTTTTTTTATTAGGAGCAGGGATGGCGGCGTTAGGTGGTTTTCTACTAGCACCATATTCAGGAGTTATTTTCGCTGAGATGGGCATGCAGTATGCAATTTTAGCCTTTATAGTAGTTATCATTGGAGGATTAGGTAGCGTACAAGGTTCAGCGATAGCTTCTTTAATCGTTGGATTAGCCGGTGCTTTTACAGCGTATTATGTGCCAGATTTATCTCTTGCAATCAATATGTTAATGTTACTATTTTTCTTAATAGTGAAGCCAACGGGACTCGTTGGTGAAAAGGGGTGACATGGTGAACAGCACATCGAACCGAATTAAAGTATACTTCGGAGTTTTTATGCTCATTTGTTTAAGTGTATTTCCATTCGTAAATGATTCACGGAGCTTGTTAATTTTGTTCACTCAAATCTTCATCTTTGCTATTTTCGCTATGAGTTTTGATGTTCTCCTTGGATATACGGGTATTGTTTCATTCGGTCATTGTATGTTCTTTGGAATAGGGGCGTATGGTGTGGCACTCTTATTTGATCGGCAAGGAGTGTCTATAATGAGCTTTTTTATAGGAATAGCAGCTGCTATTATTATTTCGGCCATCGTTAGTTATATTATCGGTATGCTGTCATTACGTTTGAAAAGTCATTTTTATGCAATGTTAACGCTCGCTATTTCTCAGCTGTTTTTTGTACTTGCTGAAAAATGGCGTACGCTGACTCACGGAGGAGATGGATTTACATTTGGTGTACCAGATATATTCCGTGATCGCTTTACGTTTTATTACGTAACGCTTATATGTTTAATTTTCATTTTTATTTTGTTACGTCTTTTCACAAAATCTTCTATTGGAAAAGTGTTAAAGGCAATTTCACAAAATGAACAACGTGTTGAAGCGCTTGGATATAAAGTTCTCCATTATAAGATTATCGCAAGTGTAGTGGCAGGAGTAGTTGCTACGATTAGTGGGGGATTATTTGTTATCACATTACGTTTTGTAAATACGACGGTATTTTCAATTGAAATGACGCTAAACGCATTATTGATGACAATGATTGGAGGAGTTGGAACATTAATTGGAGCAATTGCTGGAGCTGGGATTATTGAATCACTGAAATATTATTTATCAGAACTAGCGACAGAGTATCCGATTTTTGAAAGATGGACGATTATTCTTGGTTTATTATACATTATCGTGCTACTAGTTTTTCCAAAAGGATTAGTTGGAACGATTAAGAAGTTGAAGAATTTTAAAAGAAGTAAGAAGGAGAAGAGTACAGGGGTGGAGCAGAACGTGTGAAATGTATGAATTATAAGGTAAGTCTTCAAGATAAAAAGGGATGTCCTAGTAGTTGAACATTTTAACTAGGTAACATCCCTTTATATTTTATTAAGCGGATAGTATATGAAGTTATAT
>NZ_BOQD01000321.1 GCF_018332515.1 Bacillus hominis
GAAAGGACAATACATATTACATTTGACTAATATGTATTGTCCTTTCTTTTATCTAACTTTTTTAAATTTTGGTCTTGAATTGTATTTCTTAATAAAATTTCACTACATCTTCAGTAGGTAAGAATGTTCTTTCTCCTGGCTCTTCATTTGGCTCACCAAATGGCATTTGTCCTACTAAGCTCCACTCTGCTGGAATGTTCCAAGTTTCTTTTACTTCAGCATCTACGATTGGATTGTAATGTTGTAATGATGCGCCAATTCCTTCAGCAGATAATAACATCCATACAGTATGTTGCAACATTGCATTTCCTTGATGAGACCAGAATGGGAACTGATCTTTATATAATGGTGCATTTTCTTGCATTTTTTCTACTGTAGCTTGATCTTCAAAGAATAGAACTGTTCCTACACCTGCATGGAAACCTTTTAGTCTTTCTACAGTCGCTTCAAAGTTTTCTGCTGGTACGCGTGATCTAAGCGTTTCTTTTACGATATCCCAAAACTTTTCATGCTCTCCATCCATTAATACGACCATACGGCCACTTTGCATATTGAAAGACGTTGGTGCATGTAAAGCAGTTTTTAAAACTTCTTCAATTCTTTCTTTCGTAATTGCATCATTTTTTGTTACTTTACGAATTGAACGGCGGTTCACAATTGCTTCTTTTAAGTTTGTTGTAGTTGCTGACATTTTAATTCCTCCAAATGTATGTTTTTTTATTTAAACAAATCAATTCGATTCTTTCATGCAAAACGAATTAGCAATATCCATCCGTATTACATTGCATTCCCTCAAATGAATTTGTTTTATCCTTTTCGATTTCTTTATCAATTACTCTTTCTAGCGTTTCTTTACTAGCAAGCCCTTGAATGACTTCATCACCAATCATGACAGTTGGTACCGCCATAATATTCGCTTCATCATATGCGTGCTGAATTGCTGCTTGATGTTTTTCTTTATATTTTCGAGTTACTAAAGCATCTTTAAATTCAACTTCAGGAAGCCCTACTTCTACCGCCAATTTTGTTAGAATATCAATATCCTCAATGTTTTGTTCTTCTTGGAAAAATGCGGTGAATACGCGGTGATGATACTCATTTCCTAGTCCACGTTCTTTCGCAAATTCACATCCTTCGAAAGCTAAATGTGTATATGGATGCGGTGAAACACGTGGTAAGCGCATTTCAATTCCTAATTTCTTCGCTGTAGGAAGGATGAAAGCATCCCATGAACCTAACTTTTCTGGTTCGTTCCAAGGATCTATTTTAGAATATGGACTTGGACGTAATTCAAATGGCATCCATTCAATTTCTACGTCTTTCTCTTTCGCTACTTCATCTAATGGACCTTTTGCTAAAAAACAAAATGGACATATAAAGTCTGAGTATACTTTCATTTTTACAGTCATAATTTTTACACCTTACCTTTATAGTTGTAATAATTGTAGTTACATTAATGATAAAAAAATATAAATATTATTTAAGCATTCATTTTCTCTTGCAAAGTTTCAAACAACTGCCCCATCGTAATATTTCTCAAAACTTCTTCCATTGCGGATTGTGCTTGAATTAATATAACTTCTAACACCACTTGAATCTTTGCTCCAATTGGACAATCTGGATTTGGTTGTTCATGAATGTTAAATAGTTTGTCTTCTTCTACTACATTCACTGCATGATACACATCTAACAATGTGATTTCATGTAAATCCTTTAATAATCCCGCGCCACCCGGCCCACGATTTACGTAAACAAATCCAGCCTGTTTCAAGTAAGACATTATTTTACGAATGACTACCGGATTTGTATTTACACTTTCGGCCATATAGTCCGAAGTACAAAGTGAAGATGGATTGTTTTTCAAAATCGATAAAATATGAACAGCTATAGAAAAGCGGCTACTAATTTTCATCTTGATCACCACCCTGATGTAATCATTATAGTTACAACAAAAAGATAAGTCAATCCTTTTTGCAGATTTTTTAAAGCAAATAAAAAAGATGTCTCATTACATTATATGAGACATCCCTTCTTACTCTGTAAACAACTCTTGGAATTCTTCAATAAATAACTGAACAGCAAGTGAAGCTTCCTTTAATGAAGGAACAGCTAAAGCAATCTCTCGCCATACTTTCGGCTCCAATTCTCGCGTTTGCACGTTCTTTGGTAAATTCGTTAAAGATAATTCAGCTAATATGGCAATGCCTAATCCTTCTTGAATCATATTTAATGATGTAGTAACGGTCGAAACCGCATACTCAACTCGAAGTGGCACGTTTGCTTGTTTGAACATGTCAATAATCGGCGGTTCATATCCACCTTTAAATAGTATAATCGGTTCGTTCTCTAAATCACTTATCATAATAGAACTTTTCTTACAAAGGGGATGATCTTCCCTTAATACTACAACCATCTTCCCTTTCGTGACTGGGACTATTTCCATATCTTTATTTGGCAAAATAACAATTCCAATATCAATGACCCGTGATAATAGCCAGTCCTCTACTTCTTTAAGCGCCCCCTCACAAAGAACTACTTCTAAATTCGGATACTTTTCACGAAAGATATTAATCATTTTCGGTAAAAAATATGCCGAGGCACTCGGAAAACTCCCGATTCGAATTGTTCCGACTTCATGCCCTTTCTCCATCGCCACTTCTTGTTCAATCTTCTCAACGCCGCTTAAGATTTCTCTAATATGTACAAGAATTCTACTTCCAACATCCGTAACGATTAGCCCTTTTCGTTTATCGCGTATAAGAATGGTAACTCCTAACTCTGACTCAATGCTTGAAATCGCATGACTTACAGCTGGCTGCGTCATATTTAACATCCGGGCAGCCTTCGTAAAACTCCCTAACTCAACTGTTTTTATTAAAACTTGAAGTTGTGTAATGGTCATAACTAATCACTTATACTCCTTATAAAAAAGATTCATTTTATTTATCATAGTCGATATCATATCATAGTGAAATGAATGACAACAAGGAGGTCTTACAGTGATACAGCTTTCTCGAACTAAGACGGCCATAATCCTTACCTTTCTCGTTATTATGTGGGGAATTAATTGGCCGTTATCAAAATTCGCTCTGCATTACACACCACCCGTACTCTTTGCAGGGATTAGAACATTAATAGGAGGATTTATCCTACTTATTTTCGCATTACCGAAATACAAAGAGTTACATTTAAAAGAAACTTGGCATTTATACTTTATTTCATCTTTACTCAATATTATTTTATTTTACGGACTACAAACTGTCGGACTTCAGTATATGCCCGCCGGACTCTTCTCCGCAATCGTATTTCTCCAACCAGTTTTACTCGGCATTTTCTCATGGATTTGGCTTGAAGAGGCAATGTATGGCTTGAAAGTTTTCGGACTTATTCTTGGATTTATCGGTGTAGGGGTTATTAGCTCTAGTAGTTTAACTGGACATATTTCTATTATCGGTGTTCTACTTGCTTTAGGGTGCGCTATTGGCTGGGCACTTGGCACAGTATTTATTAAAAAAAACGGCCACCGCGTTAATGCCATTTGGATGGTAACACTTCAGCTTATTATCGGCGGACTTTTCTTAATCGGATTTGGTTCAGAATTTGAAAGCTGGTCTAGTATCGCTTGGAGTATTCCATTTGTTAGTGTGCTACTCTTTATTTCGTTCTTTGTTATTGCAATGGGATGGCTCGCTTACTTCACACTTGTCGGAGCTGGTGAAGCGAGTAAAGTTGGGGCTTATACATTCCTTATCCCTCTTATTGCTATTATTGTAAGTTCAATTTTCTTACATGAGGCCATTACAATTAGCTTATTCATCGGACTTTTATTTATTGTGGTAAGTATTTGTTGTGTAAATATAAAGCCGAAAACACTTGCTGTAAGGCAGCAAGTTGAAGTGAAATAAATACGAGAAAGAGCCTACTGCTTGTAGGCTCTTTCTTATATCTTACTTTTTACGACGTACTACAAAAACACACGTACCAATCGACGATAAAATCGCCAAAATAGATAAGACAATTGCTATCGTTTGCATATTACTTGTACTTTCATTCTTTCCTACACTAGATACTTCTCCATGTTCTCCAGTTAAGGACGTACCTTTTGCAATCGTAGTAAGTGAATGTGGTTTCTCAGCTTTCTCATCGCCTGTCCATTCAACAATTTCTCCATCTTTATATTGTTGATATGCATCCCAAGCTATTTTTTGTTCTTTATCTGGATTTTTAGCAACGAAAGTAAACCGTTGGAACTGACCAGGTAAAATCCCCTCTCCTGTTGCTTCCCATATTACCGTTTTAACTTTTCCAGCCGCATCTTTTTGTTCTTCTACTTTCCATCCTGGCACTGGTTCATACTGTTGAAACTCGACGCCAGCTGGTATTTTCAGTGTGACTTTTGTCGTTGCCATATTTTTTTCAACTGGCACCTTTATCGTGTAAGTCTCCCAAGAGTTAACATCCGAAGTTGCTGGTTTTACAGTTACGTGAGCACTAACAGGTAACGAAAAGATTCCCATTGCAATTATTGTTGCGATCATTGTTGTTCCTAATTTTTTTATATGCTTCATTTTCTATTAACTCCTTTTCATACATAGCTTCTTTTTATCTGCCACCTACAATAAATTTATAATCTGTATCGAAGCTATCAAGAGATTTTGTTAATCCATGAACATGTATATTCCAGTTTCCTGTCATGTTAATATACATGCCTTCCGCTTCATATTCTCCCGGTGAAACTGCCGAAACTTTAAATGAGCCTTTTCCCATATTCATATCTAACGATTGAGTCGTCAATACAATTTGTTCCATATCATTAACAGGCTGTCCATTCTCATCCTTCAAAGTAATATGAAATGTATTCTGTCCTACCTTATTAGGACTTACATGCAAAGTAAGTTCGTATCCATTATCTAATTGTTTACTCTCTGTAAAAGGTCCAGTAGGAGGCATCGGCGGTGTTTGTATGTTTGTCATAAAAGCTACGATTACGAAAACGATAATTCCAATGATAAACTCTACTTTCACGGTAGCTCCTAATCCTTGCTGCGCTCGCATTTTCCCTTTCACATAATGAACAATTCCCAATATCCCCATACAAACGAATAAAAGTATCTTTGTTAATAATGCTAATCCGTACTTCGTATCAAATAGGGAATGAATCGTGGGAATAAAAAATGTACTGTTAAAAAGACCTGTTAATAAAATTACTATGACAGCACCTGTTGCCCATGGTGAAAAACGCTTAATTGCATCCCAATACATAGTCCACTTGTCATCCTCTTTACGTAAAAGCAGAATAATTGATGATAGACCGCCAATCCATAACGAAGCTGCGAATAAATGTAGAAAGTCCATAACAACAGCAATGTCTTTAAACTTCAAACCAAATGCGTGACTATTAAATGCTTTCATAACGAGTAACCCAATAAACAGTAATATTGGAATGCTCCATACTTTAAACGATGAAAGCTTCTCACGCTTCACCGCAAAATATGTAATAATTATAAGCGTACTAATAAGAGCCATTTGAGTGATCCATACATAACCAAAAACAGATAGTTGCAATGTTTCTTTTAATAATAGTGGATCAAATGCTTCTAACCACGAAACATCAGCATTTATTTTCGCTTGCAATGGTAGATTGAATAGTAAGCTAATGAATATACCAATTAATGATATCCATATTATTCTCTTACTCCTTGAGTGAACTTCTATTGCATTCCCTTTATATATAATAAGATTAAAGAATAGAACTCCTAAAAATAGTGAGAAACTTGTATATAGAACCCCGCGTTCCATAATCATATCGATTTGCGGGACATACCCCATCTCTTCTACTTGTACATCGTCTGCTCCCGCTTCTGCTAATCCAATACGGAATGGAATAACTCCTTGAATTGGATGTCCATCGGCTGAAATAGCTTTCCACTGAATAGAGTAGAGACCATTTTTGAGATTCTCTTTTAACCCAGCTTCTAATAATTTTTTGTTTTTCTTATCAATATGAGCATCTTTTAAATCTACTCTTTTACCTGAGGTATCTCTTACGAACAATGTATTAAAATGTGAAACTTGTATATCCTCATCAAATTCAATCTTCACGACAGTTGGTGCTTTCTTCAACGTTTCATTTTCAGCAGGATTTGATTTCACAACATACGCATGAGCAGACGCGCTTTTTGGTATCAATATAATAAGCACACATGCTATTAATAGCCATGCCCCTAACCTTCTCATTACTTTCACACTCATTTCACTTCTTTCTTCTTCATCGCTACACTTTCATTACTTTATACTTCCTAGTTTGATTTTCTGACGAAATATTAACCTGATTAAGTATAAATTTCCATACAATATGATACTTAATTTCTACCCACCTTTGAACTACTAATATAATAGTAACTACTCTAATTGAAATAACTTATATTTTTAAAGTCGATTGTAATTATATCATAAAATATATTTATGTAAGTTCCCTAAGAAGAAAAGTTCTCGTGAATCATTTGTGAAGAAAATGTGAAATACATAAAGTGAAACTTTAATCAGTGGGGCTTTTACAGGCAGTCATTCTCCCACTTAAATTCCTCGCATTCGCCGACCTTTGAGGTGGGAGTCTAACTGCCCACAAATAGCGGGATAAATAAAAAGGCGTTACATTATCACGTAACACCTTTTTAAAAAATATCCTTCTTCTATTTCTCTTCCGGATAATCACAATACTCAATGATTGTACCCTCTGTATCCGCTGGGTTAAGATAAATTAATCTTCTACCGTGCTTATTAATTCGAAGTGTATGCTCTAATGTTCGAATTCCTTGTTCTTTCAATTCCTCTAAAGCTACATCTAAATCATCTACACGATATGCAACGTGATGAACACCTTTCCCTTTTTGTTTAATAAATCGTGCTATTGGAGATGTCGTATTATTCGTAGGCGCCAGTAATTCAACTCTATCACCATCTACTTCAAGAATGGCTACTTCGCTTTCCACACCTGGTGCCTCACTTACGTAACGATCTATTAAAGTTCCTAACAATACCTTTTCATAAAAACGTATCGTACTATCTATATCACGAACTGCGATTCCGATATGATCAATTGTTTTTTTCATGTACTTTTCCCCTACTACTTTATTTTTTCTATCCTTATCAATAGTAACAAAAAAAGTTATAGAATCAAAAATTCTATAACTTTTTTCTTTAACCTATTTTCTTATCCGCTCTAGCTGCTGGTTGAACTTGATTTTTCACTTTTAAAACGCTAATGCCATATCCGATAAATCCACCGATAATCGCTGGGAAGATCCAGCCTAATCCTACTTCCTGCATCGGAAGGAATTTAGTGAACACTTGGCTTACTACTTCAATGTTAACTCCAGCTGCACTTAATCCATCGAATAAGCTGATGATAAATGTTACGATTAAACTCACTTGATAAACTTCAGCTCTTCCTTTAAATAGTGAATGGAAGAATGTTAAGAAAATCAATACAATTGCTAGTGGATAAATTGCTGTTAATACTGGTACAGAAACTGCGATTAATTGTGTTAATCCTACGTTTGCAACAATTGCACTAAATACACATAGCGTGATTGCGATTGCTTTGTAAGGAACATTTGGGAATAACTTATGGAAGAATGAAGAACATGCTGATACAAGTCCCACACTAGTTGTTAAACAAGCAACTGTAATCATTAACCCTAATAATACTCCGCCATATGATCCGAAATAGTAGTTAGAAACTTTTGCTAATACTTCTCCGCCGTTCTCTAAATGTCCAAGCTTCGCAACACTTGAAGCTCCCATATAAGAAAGAGCTGTATAAATAATTGCTAAAATAGATGCTGCAATGATTGTCGCTTTTGCACAAACGACCATAATTTGTGTTTTCGTTTTTGCACCTTTTTCTTTAATTGCATTAATGATGATGATTCCGAATACGAATGATGCAAGCGTGTCCATCGTTAAGTATCCTTCTTGGAACCCTTTAAAGAATGCATGTGATGTATAGCCTTCAGCCGGTGCTTGCATATCGCCAATTGGATGAATAAAAGCAACGATTACTAAAATACCGATGAATGTTAATTTAATTGGCGTTAATATTTTTCCAACAATATCGACAATTTTCGCAGGATTTAGCGAAAAAAAACAAGTGATGCTAAAGAATATAATTGTAAAAATAATTAACGGTGTAGAACCTAATCCCTCTGGCATAAACGGCTTAAGGCCAATTTCATAAGAAACATTTCCCGTTCTTGGTATTGCAAATAACGGACCGATCGCTAAGTATAAAACTGTTGTAAACACAATCCCGAATACTGGGTGAGCACGACCTGCCAATGACTGTAAATCGTCTTTACCCGAAAAACCAAATGCTAATACGCCTAGTAATGGTAAACCTACTCCTGTAACTAAAAATCCAGCGTTAGCAATCCATACATTCTCTCCTGCCGATTGACCTAGCATCGCTGGGAATATTAAATTTCCTGCTCCAAAAAATAGTGCAAATAACATTAATCCGATAACTACTATGAACGAAAACGGTACTTTATTCGCCATAATATAACCCCCATTCAAATTTCCTTATTTCATTTTCCAATTTTAACTAATTGAATTTTCTGAATATTTAATTTAAGTATCAACTATTCTTGAACTCATTATAGTTTGATATATAATATTTTGCAATACTATTTTCAAACTTTTCATTTATTTTATAAATATACATTTTTTAACATAGAAAACAGACTAAAAAACCAACATGGTCATCCATGTTGGTTTTTCCATTTACTATCATTAATTAAAATTTCGCAGCTACTTTCTTAACGTTCTCTAAACCTTCTTCAACAATTTGTTGTGAACGATCTGGATATTGATTGTGTCCCTCAATAACAACTGTTTCCGGATTTGTAATCCCCCAGAACCCAAGCACATTTGTTACATAATTAACTGCCATTTCCATAGGAGCCATTTGTTCTGAAGAGTAATCTGAACCACGAGCACCTAATACAACTACTTTCTTATCACCAGCTAAACCTTCTGGACCATTTGCTGTATATTTAAACGTTTTTCCAGCTTGAGAAAGATATGAAATATACGTGATTAATGGCGCTGGCACTGTAAAGTTCCATAATGGGAATGCAAATACAACTTTATCAGCTTCTAAAAACTGATTTAAATATTTATCTACCGTAGCAACGGCCTTCTCTTCTTCAGCTGTTAACTCCATTCCTTGACTACGTTTATATCCACCTGAAATTGCGATATTTCCGTAATAAGGAAGATCTAATGCAAATAAATCTAACTCTGCAATTTCTGTATTTGGGTTCGCTTCCTTATAAGCACTTACAAATGTTTCATACATTTTTGAACTAATTGCTTGCTCCGCTGGACGATCGTTTGCTTTTACAAATAATACTTTTGACATTGTTTTATTCTCCTCTACTTTCGTAATTTCTTCTTTTTTACCAAATAATGAGCTAAATAACCCCATTTTCTTCACCTAATCTTTCTTTTCATATTCATTATTCATCAGCATTAAAAATCTTATTCCAAGAAAAGGTTTCATCATAAATCGCTGAAACTATCTCATTTAAATACATTGTCTAAACTTTAAGTATAACTTTTTGTTATTTAATTACCTTATGTAAGTGAGTATAT
>NZ_BOQD01000322.1 GCF_018332515.1 Bacillus hominis
GTCTATAATCATGAATAGCTTTATTTTCTCAATAGGTAGACTTATAAATGGTACATATCATGCCGCAGGTACCTGTACTTTAATCAATAGGAAAAACACATTAGTAACAGCAGCACACGTAGTTAATGGCACTGATGTAAATCTAGTAATCAAGCTCAATGACAACTTTGACAATGGTTACCAAGACACAACTCTCACCCAATCAAATTTTTATGCTGTTAAAATCGAGCATATAGACCCAATAAGAGATGTTTGTATCCTTTCTTTGCAAAGTAAAAATGCCTTCTACTCGCACCTTAAGATTGGAAATTCTGATGAAATAAATCCAGGTGATGAAGTTACTATTTCCAGTTTTCCACACTCTGACTTGGGTAGAATTGTCTTGACCCAACAAACTTGTGAAGTTGGCGCCAAAATTCTACTTAGTTCTAAAAAAATTAAATCCAAACACCTAGTCTTGAACATTCAAGCACGTCCAGGACAATCTGGAGGACCTGTTATTAGAAAATCAGATAATACAATTATTGCTATACTGATTGGTGCTTACGTTCCCACAATTGGCGGCGGTATTGACCTTGGAGGAATTGACCCTCAAACATTGCACCAAACAACACATGCTGTTTCTACAGAATACATGGAAAGGATGTTATAAATGACTAATACAAACTCATTTTTCGAAAAACAAAAAGATTCAGAATGGCTTGATGTGTTACCAGATTACCAAAAAAGTATAGTATCTGAATTACTTGTCTCAAATTCTTATGAAGAAGCTGCATCAGCATGGCTTGAAGCCTCTGTTGATTATACATCTCCTTTCAGTGCGCAACCAAAATCAGAAAAGAAATTTTTTGATTTACTAAAAAAAGAGGTACAAAAATTACTTTGCGGAAGTCCTGATTATGCCGCTGAGCGAAATGAGTTTACTCAATTAACTCAATTACCTCAAAATAAAACAGCTATTGTTTCTATGGTATCAGCTTTAATTGGTGCAAAGGTTGGACTAGCAGCTTCTTTTATAGCACCAGCTATTGTTCTTATTTTCATGACGATCGGAAAAGCATCGCTTAATGCATGGTGCGAAATGCAAACCAACTAATCTATTGAATAGTATTATTATAAATAAACACACCCGCCAGTTACATAGTAGGTGTGTTTATTTACAAAAACTCGTTCTGTTTAACCCCTCGAGTTTAAAAATTCTGGCGGAACGTTACGAGCACCTGCCAGTCCCTCACCAGATTTGACCTCCCCCGGGGGATTTCTTTTTGCCCCAAAATAAAAAGCCGGAATTACTGTTCCGACTTTTTTTTCTTTTTCGCTCGTATTAAAGTACTTTTACTTATTCCAGTCTTTTCTTCTACTTGCTTATATGAATGCTTATTAGCTAATAAACCTAGTGCGTGTTCAATTTGTTTCTTACTGTACTTATTCGGTCTACCTTCCCTAAAGTCTTCACGCTGCTTAGCAATTGCCTTACCTTCTTGTGTCCGCTCAACAATCATGTCACGTTCAAACTCTGCGAACGCACTCATAACATTGAATACTAAGCGACCTGTCGGTGTATCCTCTATCAGTCCCATGTTCAATACATGTACCTTCACACCTTTTTCAAACAGTTCTCTCACAGTCTGTATCGCATCTACAGTTGAACGAGCAAAACGATCCAGCTTAGTAACTACCAAGGTATCACCTGACTCTAGTATCGAAAGTAGTTCCTTAAACTTAGGACGATCAGCTTTTGTACCAGTGAACTTCTCTGAATAAATTATACTACAGCTTTCCTTCTCCAGTGTTTGAATCTGTGCCTCTAAGTCCTGGTGAATCGTACTTACCCTCGCATATCCGTACTTCATTCATATCAGCTCCATTTCGGCCTAACTAATGACACTAAGTTATGACACCATTTAATACCTTGATACTATCACACCCATAACAAAGTGTCAAAACCTTTAAGTTATGATACCGATATGAATGATTATGACCCCCTGAGTCTCAAAGACCCTTCTCTCTCAGCGAGCTCGGCTGATAAAAACACCCATCGGTTTCACCTTTCGTGTTGCCGACAGTTAGATAACTACTACAGTAGTCACCTTAGTTTCTACCTACTATATACGCCACAGTCAGTCCAATCCAACGGGCATAGAAAAAGCCAGGTACCCATGTGCTAGGTTCCTGGCTTTTGACATAATGAAAATATGGAGGATATGTACACAAAATACCTATCCTAGCATAAATTGTACCTAGAAAAACCCTACTTTGTCAAGCCTTGCTCAACTTTTTTTATTAGCTGGTTCATACCAACCATGTCACCATTGATTATCAGATAGAGCGTATCTACAGCTTTATCACAGTACTTATAATACTCATTGGCATTAATACTCAGCGTATGCAGTATTCGTTTCCGCGGAACCTTAACCACGTACCGCGCAAGTACGACATATCGCATATTCTTCGGTAATTGTTTAATCGCCTGATCCAGCACAATCTTATTCAACCGCCCATCACCTTTCCCGTCCTGTGCACCAGGTCCAGTAAAGCTAGGTGGGGCATCAGGGAACCGATCACCTACAGCCAACGATTCGTAATTCTCCAGCCATAGTCGTATCGTCTTCTTTGAAACATAGCCGTCAATTCTGGTCATCTCCGAACCTCCTGACTCAGAAAATCAAACCCCTAAAACAAACACCTTAAACCATTAATAGTATTACATACTATATAACTATTAATAAATAC
>NZ_BOQD01000323.1 GCF_018332515.1 Bacillus hominis
TTGGAATTGATCCACGATAAGCATTTGTGGTAAATACTTAACAATATCTTTAAAGAAATCTAATTTTGCTTTTATAAATTCTTCTGTATTCTCATAAAATGTATCCCAATACTCCATCGAAAATAATTCCATTGTCATGCTAGCTAACTCAGCTGATTCTGAAGGGATTTCTAAATATTTTTGTAACTCTAGGTGCTTCATACATTCATTATGAATACTATGGCCCATTTCATGGAGG
>NZ_BOQD01000324.1 GCF_018332515.1 Bacillus hominis
ACTTTTCTTTTTCAAACTCTCGAGGCTTACTTTCAATAAAGTTTCTTCTTTCAAATTATCTCCTCTTTCTCGCTTTAAATTTAGTTTTTTAAAATGTAAATAATTCTAAAAATATTACGATGTAACATAATCATAACATAAAAAGTATTTAAGTAACATAATTTTTTAGAAAAATTGATTCTGGTATATTTTTTGCATATAATTTTCTTATTACGAAAAAAAGGAAGTGTATTATATGGTTGATATCTTTAGCAGATTCCTTGAGGTAACGAATAATATTTTATGGTCATATATTCTTATTGCAATGTTAATCGGCTTCGGTCTTTATTTTTCTTTTAAATTGAAATTTGTCCAAATTACTCATTTCGGTGAGATGGTCAGTTTAATTAGTAAAGGATTCAATCGAAAAGAAAAGAAAAAAGATAGCATCTCTCCGTTCCAAGCATTTTGCTTAAGTGCCGCTGCACGCATTGGTATCGGGAACTTAGCTGGTG
>NZ_BOQD01000325.1 GCF_018332515.1 Bacillus hominis
CCCCATAGCCTTTTAGTTGTGTAAGTAGAATTGTCCTTTTTGAAAGTTTTGTTTCAACTTTTCGTCTAAAGAGACAAAAAGTTGTCACAATTCCGTCACAATTAGCATAAACATAAAATAGACGAAATGAACTTATCCCATAAAAGCTCGACTGATTCAACTAATGATTAGTAGGGCTGAAATAAACACCGATTAAAAGTTCACTTTATTCTCAAGGAGGTAGATCGTATGAAAACTATTCTTGCTATCGCTGGGCTTATTTGGGTTTTATCACATGGCATTCCAATTTATGAAGGAGAGCAAATTCGCAGTGCTCTTAATAAACAATTTAAGGAATATCATATCATTGATCGACAAGATAACGTTGTTACTGTTCGAGTAAATGACTGTTTTCATACGGTAACTGTTGAAGGGACTTCCGTAGTGAATGACACAAAAGTATGTGATCAACAATAACTTTATATATAATAGGAAGAAAAAAGCCTCAATTCAAATATATGAAGATTGGGGCTTTTATTTATCCAGCTATTCGCGGGTTAATAATGAGTGGGAGATGAACAAAGCCCACGTTGATTAAAGTTTCACTTAAATGGTTTTTGGAAAAGGGACAGGGTATAATGATAATTGAGATTGAGAAGCTAATAATTTGTTAAGAATAATCATATAAACATTAGATACTCATATGGGGTATCAATACATAGATATTTAATGCTATAATTGATATACTCAAAAAGACATTTATTTTTATCAGATGAAGAGAAACTTTAAGAAGGTGATAATATGGATCATAAAGAACATGAAGCGGTAACACATAGATCAGATAAAGAAAAAGAGCAAATTATAAATAGATTAAAGCGAATTGAAGGACAAGTCCGTGGTATTCAAAATATGATTGAAAATGATCGCTATTGTGTAGATATTTTAGTGCAGATTTCAGCGATTAATGCAGCGATGAAAAAAGTAGGAATGGGTGTTCTCAAAAATCATACAAGTCATTGTGTTTCAGGTGCTATTAAGGATGGTAATGGTGATGAAGCAATTGAAGAATTAATGACCGTATTTGAACGATTTTCAAAGGCTTAAAAACAAGCTAGTATCTAACTAGCTTGTTTTTTGTTTATTTAAGACCTTTATCGTAAAGCTTAGCGACAGCAAGAAGACTAGGGAATTTCAGAGTGTATGTAATAGTTCGATTGATTAAATTCCTGTCATATACCTATAAGGGGTATATGTATGTTTTGTCGTAAAATGAATGGATTTCTTTCAAAGAATGCTGTGTGGGATAAGAGAAAACAAGGAATTTATAAAAAAATATAAAAGTCATTATATAAAACCATTGATTACCTTAGGGGGGTATGGTAAGATGTAGTTGTGATTAATAAACAATGAAGAAACAAGAGGAGGATTTTAAATGGAACAGTTAACATTAAAAGTTGAAGGTATGTCTTGTGGCCATTGTGTAAATTCTATTGAAAGTAATGTGAAAGAACTAAACGGTGTTGAACAAGTGAAAGTTCAATTAACAGAAGGAACTGTTGAAGTTACTATTGACTCATCAGTCGTAACGTTAAAAGATATCGTTGCTGTAATTGAAGATCAAGGATACGATGTTCAATAATTATTTTTAGATAAGGAAATAAATCGTACTTTAAACGAAGTACGATTTATTTTGCTAATAATTATACCTCGTGAGGGTATATAGAGGTGAGAGACATGAATGAACAAAAAGAGGCCAATTTTCAAATATCAGGAATGACATGTGCCGCATGTGCGAATAGAATTGAAAAAGGTCTGAAAAAAGTAGAAGGTGTTCATGATGCAAACGTAAATTTTGCACTTGAAAAAACAAAAATAATGTACGATCCAGCGAAAACGAATCCGCAACAATTTAAAGAAAAAGTTGAATCGTTAGGATATAGTATTGTAAGTGATAAAGCTGAGTTTACTGTTTCGGGAATGACATGTGCCGCATGTGCGAATAGAGTAGAAAAGCGTTTAAATAAGCTAGAAGGTGTGAATAAAGCGACAGTAAATTTCGCTTTAGAATCAGCTACAGTAGATTTTAATCCTGATGAAATTAGTGTAAATGATATGAAGAGCACGATTACAAAGTTAGGATATAAATTAGAAGTAAAATCAGATGAGAAAGATGGATCAACAGATCATCGATTACAAGAAATTGAGCGACAAAAGAAGAAATTTATCATTTCGTTTATTTTATCATTCCCGTTATTGTGGGCAATGGTGAGTCATTTCTCATTTACATCGTTTATTTATTTACCTGATATGCTAATGAACCCTTGGGTACAGCTAGCTCTTGCAACTCCTGTTCAATTTATCATTGGTGGACAGTTTTATATTGGAGCGTATAAAGCGTTACGTAATAAAAGTGCCAACATGGATGTTCTCGTGGCACTTGGAACGTCGGCCGCTTATTTCTATAGTGTATATTTAAGTATTCAATCTATTGGTTCTTCGGAACATATGACAGATTTATATTTTGAAACGAGTGCGGTACTTATTACATTAATTATTTTAGGTAAATTATTTGAAGCAAAAGCAAAGGGACGTTCATCAGAAGCAATTAAAAAGTTGATGGGTTTACAAGCGAAGACAGCAACAGTTGTGCGAGATGGAACGGAAATGAAAATTTTAATTGAAGAAGTAGTAGCTGACGATATCGTTTATGTAAAGCCTGGTGAAAAAATTCCGGTAGATGGTGAGATTGTAGAAGGAAAATCAGCAATTGATGAATCGATGTTAACGGGGGAAAGTATTCCCGTTGATAAAACAGTTGGGGATGTAGTAATCGGTTCTACAATGAATAAAAATGGATTTTTAAAAGTTAAGGCAACTAAAGTAGGAAGAGACACTGCATTAGCACAAATTATTAAAGTAGTAGAAGAGGCTCAAGGTTCGAAAGCTCCTATTCAAAGGGTAGCGGATCAAATTTCAGGTATTTTCGTACCTGTTGTAGTTGGGATTGCTATTATCACTTTTGTAGTATGGATGGTATTTGTTACACCTGGCGATTTTGGCGGGGCACTTGAGAAAATGATAGCAGTGCTTGTTATCGCTTGTCCATGTGCTTTAGGTCTTGCGACACCTACATCTATTATGGCTGGATCAGGAAGATCAGCTGAGTATGGTATTTTATTTAAAGGTGGAGAGCATTTAGAAGCAACGCACCGATTAGATACGGTTATTCTGGATAAAACGGGTACAGTGACAAATGGAAAACCGGTATTAACAGATGTAATAGTAGTAGATGGATTTGATGAGAAGGAAATATTAAAATTAGTCGGTGCAGCAGAAAAAAATTCTGAACATCCACTTGCAGAAGCGATTGTAGAAGGAATTAAAGAAAAGGGAATTGATATCCCAAGTTCAGAAACGTTTGAAGCAATTCCTGGCTTTGGTATTGAGTCGGTTGTAGAAGGAAAACAATTATTAATTGGTACACGCCGATTAATGAAAAAATTCAATATTGATATTGAAGAAGTTTCTAAATCGATGGAAGAACTAGAACGAGAAGGAAAAACAGCAATGCTTATTGCGATCGATAAGGAATATGCTGGGATTGTTGCCGTTGCAGATACAGTAAAAGATACTTCAAAAGCAGCAATTGCAAGGCTTAAGAAAATGGGTCTCGATGTCGTTATGATTACAGGGGATAATACACAAACTGCTCAGGCGATTGCAGGGCAAGTTGGTATTGATCACGTCATTGCAGAAGTATTACCAGAAGGAAAAGCAGAAGAAGTGAAAAAACTTCAAGCTAGTGGTAAGAAAGTAGCGATGGTTGGAGATGGAATAAATGATGCTCCTGCTCTTGCTACAGCAGACATTGGAATGGCAATTGGAACAGGGACAGATGTAGCAATGGAAGCAGCGGATATTACATTAATCCGTGGTGACTTAAATAGTATTGCCGATGCCATCTTTATGAGTAAAATGACGATTAGAAATATTAAGCAAAATCTATTCTGGGCGTTAGCCTATAACGGCCTAGGAATTCCAATTGCAGCACTTGGTTTCTTAGCTCCTTGGGTTGCAGGTGCAGCGATGGCGTTTAGCTCTGTATCAGTCGTATTAAATGCATTACGATTACAAAGAGTGAAATTAAAATAATAAAAAACTCAATTAATATAGTAATTGAATATGACTTTTTATAAAAAACAATACTTAAAATAAGTATTGTTTTTTGTTCGTATAGAAAATATATAATGAAGTATGAGTATTGAACAGTATAGAGTAGAAAAGTTAAGTGGTAGTTTGAAAAGGAGATTTTTTATATGTTAAAAGATATTATAATTAGAAGATTTCAGAAAGAGGATTTAGAACAAGTATTACAATTGTTCTATGAAACGGTTCATACGGTTAATGCAAAAGATTATAACGAGTTACAGCGACAGGCGTGGGCTCCAGAGCGACTAGATAGAGAGAGATGGCTACAGTCTTTAGAAGAGAATTTTTGTTACGTTGCTGATTATAAAGGTGTGATAGTAGGATTTGGGGATTATAATGATGCTCATTACGTAGATCGCTTATTTACGCATAAAGATTATCAAGGAAAAAGGATAGCTTCATACATACTACAGAAGTTAGAAAAAGAAGCAGTGAACCTAGGGCATAGGGATATATATACAGAGGCGAGTATTACAGCAAAACCTTTCTTTGAAAGTAAAGGTTTTATTTGTATAAAGGAACAAAAGAAACAGCATAATGGTCAGATTTTTATTAATTATGTAATGAAAAAATAGCCTTC
>NZ_BOQD01000326.1 GCF_018332515.1 Bacillus hominis
CATTTGAAAAAAAATTTTTAAGGTTAATATGTGTGACGTTAATTGTAATGTGCAAATGATTTGAGAAACTGTGGAACCTTTGTTATGTTAGTAATAATTAGAAAGAGTTTCATAATTCAATTGAGATTTTTCTATATAATAGAAGGAAATGAAAACGTTTTATTAGGAAATGTGTGAAAAGGTAGTTTTTCTTATTGTCACGTTGGAAAAGTGAATTCATGAAATGTCCATAGTATTTTCAATTGTTTTTGTTACAATATTGAGGAGGAGAGGAGTGGAATAATGCAAGATATTAGTATTTTTTTAGCGTTTGGAGCTGGGTTCTTATCATTTATATCCCCATGTTGTTTACCGCTTTATCCGGCATTTTTATCATACATAACAGGTATGTCGGTTTCTGAATTGAAAGAAGAAAATGCAATGCTTCGCAAAAGAAGTATGATACATACAGCGTTTTTCTTACTTGGGTTTTCTATTATATTTATCGCAATTGGATTTGGTACAAGTTTTATCGGAGGAATTTTTACGGATTATAAAGATTTAATTAGACAGTTAGGTGGTATATTTATCATCGTGTTCGGTCTTATTATTGTCGGTGTGTTTAAGCCGAAGTTTTTAATGCAAGACCGTAAATTCACTTTTAAAAACCGTCCGAGTGGTTATTTTGGTTCAGTTTTAATTGGATTGGCATTTGCTGCAGGATGGACACCATGTACTGGGCCTATTTTAGTGTCTGTAATTGGATTAGCTGCAACAAATCCAGAATCAGCAATGGTTTATATGATTGCTTACATACTTGGGTTTGCTATTCCATTTTTCCTACTTTCATTCTTTATTACGAAAATGTCTTGGATTAAAAGAAATAGTATGACATTCATGAAAGTCGGAGGATACATTATGATTGTCATGGGGGTCTTCCTTTATTTTAACTGGATGACGAAAATTATCGTATATTTCTCAAGTTTATTTGGTGGGTTTACCGGTTTCTAGTATTATTCCGTGAAAATGTTGGAAATACTAACGGAAAAGCATATAATGAAATTATATTTTGCGTATAGCCACAAAAAAAGGATGAGAAAATATGAACATAGTTGTTTTATCAAGTATCGTTGCTGTTTGTATGGCCGTTGGTGCGATGTTTATTCGTTTAAAAGCAGCTAAGAAACCTGCAACATTGAAAAAAATTATACTTCCACCATTTTTTATGAGTACGGGAGCGTTGATGTATGTTTTTCCTGAATTTCGATTAACTCCAGCAGAAATGTTAGAAGCGATTGGTGTCGGATTGTTTTTCTCTATTTTTCTTATTAAAACATCTAAATTTGAAATACGTGGACAAGAGATTTATTTGAAGCGTTCAAAAGCATTTGTATTTATTTTAATTGGATTACTTGTAGTGAGGATTGTATTTAAAACATACTTAAGTCAATCTCTTGATTTAGGACAACTTAGCGGCATGTTCTTCTTACTTGCGTTCGCGATGATTGTTTCATGGAGAATTGCAATGTACCGTTCCTTTACGAAATTACAGAAGGAAATGGAAAAAGAAGATGGTTTTTATAATGAAAAAGATATGAAGCTAACTTGAAAACTGTATATGTATAAAAAAAGACAGCGTCAAAGGCGCTGTCTTTTTTTATCGAAAATAATGTGAAGTTACTTTGCAAGTAAAGGTTTATAGTTAGAATAATCAATTTCTTTTTCTTGTAATTTCTTAATTAAAAATTTATGATCTCGTTTCGGCGTGGCAATGATATATCCTTTAATAATTAAATCTTGTGTAATTTGAGAGGCATTTTCTTGTAATGCAAGTTCCCCGATTTTTCCAGCGATTTTTGATTTGGCAACATCGCGAAATAGTTCAGGAACAGGGCTTACGAGTTCTTCTAATAATTGTTTCTGCTCGTTATCCCATAAGTGTCGTGTTTGATCAATGTAGTGTTGCTCCCAATCTAAAATGGACATACCATCTTCTTTCGGTAACCGTTTTAGGAATTTTCTGAACATAAAATATCCACCGATAGACATAAGTCCTAATAATACAACAGTCCAAACGACAATAAACCAACTAAACCATCCTTCTAGCAATCGTATTCCCCCTTAACGAAAGCAGTTTTCTTTTATTTATATTATAAACAGTGAGATTCGTAGAAAGCAAGAACGCTTGGTCAATTTGACCAAGCGTTGTAGTTTAAACGAAGTATAGTTGTTCAACACGTAAAATATCATTTTCATCTTCTACATATTCAATGATAAGTGTGCCAACTTTACGATCTTTATCTTCAGTTGTGAAAATAGAGTAAGAAGTAAAACGTGCTGTTGATAGGCCGCTTATATGTGTAGGTAAAGAAATGTAGTCGTTATCGCGGAAGAATTCCATTAGTTCAATGTCTTCAAATTCTTTTCGGTCAACTTGTTTGTTTGTATAGCGGCGTTGAAGTTGTTTTAAAGATTCATTCCAAGAAATTGCTTTTGTGTCGTATACCATTGTTCTATCCCCTTACTGTATGTAATCATTAAGAACATACGTTCTAAAACAGTATACTCTTTTTATAAGAAAAGTGGAAGCAAAAAATAATGTAAGCTTGGAAACCCAAGCTTACATAAAAAATGCGTTCATAATCATCTCTATTTTTTATTATAAGTCAGATAAGAATAGGAAACAAGATGGTAAGTATTTTGTTGATGGTTTTTAAAATTCTGTATATTATAAAAGCAACTTACTATAGTGCAAAGGAATGAGAGGTATGACTTACATAGTTTCACTTCAAGGACCGATGGCAAGTGGGAAGACGACATTAGCAAAAAGATTAGAGGAGAGGGGACATTCGGTTATATATGAAAACCCTTATCCAATTGTAGAAAAGCGGAAAGAATTAAATTTGGATATTTCCACAAAAGAGGGGTTTATTGCAAATCAAAAAATGTTCTTTGAAGCAAAAATAAAAGAGCTTCAAAATGTAAAGGGGTCGGTCGTGATATTTGATCGCGGGCCAGAAGATATTGAATTTTATACACTTTTTTATCCGAAGATGATAGAGAAGGAGTGGGATATAGAAACAGAATTAAAAGATGAATTGCACAAATTAAGAGAATGCCGTTCGGATGCAATTTTTTATTTAGATGTTTCGAAAGAGAATGTATATGATAGAAAAAATAATGATAGGGCAAGAAACCGAAGTACATTTGAGGAACAATTTAAATTAGTAGAAATTGAAAAGGAATGGTATAAAAAATTTCCTGTAACTTATGTGGACACAAATACATTATCAGTGAACGAATTAGAAAAATATTTTATAGGATGGCTAAAGGAGAGAGGACTATGAAGAAAATATTATTATTCGTATATCCAACATTTGCGGAGTTTGAAATAACGGTAGCAACAGCATTGCTGAAAAAGAAATATGAAATCATTACTGCGGGCTTAACAAAAGAGTTGATTATAAGTGAAACCGGCTTGCAAGTACAACCGCATATAGAATTAAGTGAAGTGCGTGTAGAAGAATATGCGGGGATTATCATTCCAGGGGGAGACACAGTACATATGAAAGACGTAGATATTCTCTTTTCAGTCATTCGCCAATTTTCTGAAAAAGAAAAATTAGTAGCTGCGATTTGTGCTGGACCGTATGCACTAGCAAAAGCAGGTTTATTTAAAGAGATTTCTTATACAGCAACTATAGATTATCAAAAGTTAGATTGTTTTCCAGTAGAAAATTTTGTATATAAAGAAGTTGTACAGCACGCAAATATTATTACAGCACAAGGACATGCATTTGTACCATTTGGATTAGCGATTGCCTCTTATTTTGGAGTAGCGAATGAACATAATACAAATTTTTATCATGGAAAGGGCAATATAATGATGGAGAATCTTTTACCAGAAAACGTGTAAAAGCTAGCATTTGCTAGCTTTTTTCTTTTTTACATTGATAAATCGCTATCGTTTTCGGATCGCGCCATATACCGTTGTGAAGTGATAATTCATTTTCTATTTCTTGTTTTAGCCATTCCTTCATTTCAGTGTGAAGATATATATTATCAGGTATATTTAGCGACGGAAACATGCTAGAAATATAGTTTATAATTGGAGAGGCATGATGGAAAATGAGTGCATTATGAATAATTGTTTCTTCAACAGTTGAAAAAACAGATTGTAGTATCTCTTTACCATTTTCTAAACAAAATGGAAATACTGCTGGTGATGTTTTTGGTAAGTCAAATGCGTCTAGCATGCTGTTACACATTTCAACTATACGAGGCATTGAAACTTTAGAATTTGTTGTAGCTACAAGTGAGCCACCGGGACGAATTACTTTATGGAATCCTTGAATTGTTTTTTCGACATCTTTCATGTGGTATAACATATGCCTTGCGATTACCCAATCATAACAATTAGCTTCGAAAGGAAGTTTACTAGCATCACCCTGTTTCCATCTAATTCTAGTACTTTTTTTAGCAGCTTCAGAAAGCATAGTTTCCGATTGATCAAACCCGGTTAATTGGCCTTTATGACCATTATTTTGTAATAGGGAAAGAAATTTGCCGTTAGCGCACCCAACCTCTAATATTTTTTCTTCCCCCTGAAGCTGTAAACGTTCAATGACGACTTCATCTAAATTCACTCGTTTTTCTTCGTAACATTTATGTGTATCGATACGTGTTTGTAAATGGTTGCTGACGCTGTATTGGCGTTTTACATCATTCATTTTTTCATATTCCACCTTTGTGCAAAATTGTTGAATTGCATGTGTTAAAACGTCTGTTTTATTTAAACCTTCGTAATGAAGTGCTGCTTCAAATCTTACTAGTAATTTTTCGTCAATTCGAAAATGAATATCTTTTCGTTTTGCCACTGGAATTTCGCCCCTTTGCATCTGTTAGTGAGACTATAGCATGGCTGAAAAATCTATGTAAATAATTTGTGTACACAAATTAGGGGAGTTAAAAAAATGTTTGAATATGATTTTAAACTATTGACGATTTAAACGTTTTCATATATTCTTAAATTAAGTAATATTCAAATAATTCAAAAGAAATGAGAGAGTCACATGCTTCTTCAAGGAACACATCGAATTGGTCGTATGGCCATGCTGTTGGCACTTGCGGATGAGAATGAAAGCCCCGTATTATCTATTCCAAAAGGTTGGAAATACTGTACTGGGAAAGTTGGTTCGATGAATTCGCAAAAAGTTGTAGCAGCAATGGAAACAGCGGCTAAGAGCAACCGAGTTATTGAAACAGATGTTTACAGAGAAACACATGCACTTTATCATGCAATAATGGAAGCTTTGTACGGAGTGACGAGAGGTCAAATTCAGTTAGCAGACGTTCTTCGTACAGTAGGACTTCGATTTGCAATTGTGCGCGGTACACCATACGACGGAAAAAAAGAAGGCGAATGGGTTGCTGTTGCACTTTATGGAACGATTGGTGCACCTGTAAAAGGATCTGAGCATGAGGCGATTGGTTTAGGAATTAATCACATATGATTTGCCCATAGTCTATTAGTTAGAAGGGGGCCTTACTTTTTTAGGACAGAAGTCTGTCTTAAAAAGATAAGGTCCCCTTTTGCCTTTATAAGGAGGAAAAAGAATGATTACGCTAACAGGACACACATTGACAGTTGAAGAAATGAAGAGGTTGTTACTTGAAGGTGAAGGTGTAACAGCTTGCCCAACTAGTATGCAAAAGGTGGCAGAGTGCCGCGAAGTTGTCGAGAAAATTGTAGAGGACGGAAAAGTCGTTTACGGTATTACAACTGGTTTTGGAAAGTTTAGTGATGTGCTTATTCAAAAAGATGATGTAAAGGCACTTCAGCATAACTTAATTCAATCACATGCATGCGGGATAGGCGATCCATTTCCTGAAGAAGTATCACGCGGTATGTTAATTTTACGAGCGAACACGATGCTTAAAGGAGTATCTGGTGTTAGACCGCTTGTTGTAAATATGCTTCTTGAGTTTGTAAATCGTAAAATTCACCCAGTCGTTCCGCAACAAGGTTCACTTGGTGCGAGTGGCGATTTAGCACCTCTATCTCATCTTGCTCTCGTTTTATTAGGTGAAGGTGAAGTGTTCTACAAAGGAAAACGAGTTCATGCGATGGTTGCTCTTACAGAAGAGGGACTTGAACCTATTGAATTAGAAGCAAAAGAAGGTCTTGCGTTAATTAATGGCACGCAGGCGATGACAGCGCAAGGAGTTCTTTCTTATATAGAAGCAGAAGCAACGGCTTATCAATCTGAATTAATTGCCTCTATGACAATTGAGGGATTACAAGGCATTATTGATGCATTTGATGAAAATGTGCATAAAGCACGCGGTTATAAAGAGCAAGTGGAAGTAGCGAGCAGAATTCGTGACATTCTTCATGATAGTAAACTTATTACAAAGCAAGGAGAACTTCGGGTACAAGATGCATATTCACTTCGTTGTATCCCGCAAGTGCACGGTGCTTCTTGGCAAGTTTTAAATTACGTGAAAGAAAAATTAGAAATTGAAATGAATGCAGCGACAGATAATCCGCTTATTTTTGATGGTGGGGAAAAGGTAATTTCAGGTGGTAACTTCCACGGACAACCGATTGCATTTGCGATGGACTTCTTAAAAGTAGGAATGGCGGAACTTGCTAATATTTCAGAGCGTCGTATTGAACGATTAGTAAACCCTCAATTAAATGATTTACCGCCATTTTTAAGTCCAGAGCCAGGACTACAATCTGGTGCAATGATTATGCAATATGCAGCTGCTTCACTTGTTTCAGAAAATAAAACATTAGCACATCCGGCGAGTGTAGATTCAATTCCGTCGTCAGCTAACCAAGAAGATCACGTGAGTATGGGAACAATTGCTTCACGTCATGCACATCAAATTATTCAAAATGCAAGACGCGTGCTTGCGATTGAGATGATTTGTGCGATGCAGGCAGCAGAATATCGAGGGATTGAAAACATGAGTACAGTGACGAAGAGCTTCTACCATCAAGGCCGTCAGCAAGTACCTTCTATTACAAATGACCGTATATTCTCAACGGATATTGAAAATATTACGCATTGGTTAAAAACGAATTATTCGATAAAAGAAAGATTAGATGTAAACGCAGCACTATAAAATGAGAAAAGGGAGAGATTAAAATGGAAAAAGTACAACAAACAATTCGCGCGCCAAGAGGTACAGAGTTACAAACGAAAGGGTGGGTTCAAGAAGCTGCACTTCGTATGCTAATGAACAATTTAGATCCTGAAGTTGCTGAAAAACCAGAAGAATTAGTTGTATATGGCGGAATTGGCCGTGCAGCTCGTAACTGGGAAAGCTACCATGCGATTGTTGATTCATTAAAAACGTTAGAGAGCGATGAAACGTTACTTGTTCAATCAGGAAAACCAGTTGCAATTTTTAAATCACATGAAGATGCACCTCGCGTTCTGTTAGCGAACTCAAACTTAGTACCGAAATGGGCGAACTGGGATCACTTCCGTGAACTGGAGAAAAAAGGTCTTATGATGTACGGCCAAATGACAGCAGGTAGCTGGATTTACATTGGAACACAAGGGATTTTACAAGGAACATACGAAACATTCGGTGAAGCGGCTCGTCAACATTTCGATGGTTCATTAAAAGGTACAGTAACACTTACTGCTGGTTTAGGTGGTATGGGTGGTGCACAACCTCTTGCTGTAACGATGAATGGCGGCGTTGTAATTGCTATTGATGTAGATAAGCGTAGTATCGATCGTCGTATTGAAAAGAGATATTGTGATAAGTATACAGAATCATTAGAAGAAGCATTGGCTATTGCAAACGAGTATAAAGAGAAGAAAGAGCCTATTTCAATTGGATTATTAGGTAATGCAGCAGAAATTCTACCTGAGTTAGTAAACCGTAATATTATCCCTGACTTAGTTACGGATCAAACTTCTGCACATGATCCATTAAACGGTTATATTCCAGTAGGTTACACACTAGAAGAAGCAGCTAAACTTCGTGAAGAAGATCCAGAACGTTACGTACAATTATCGAAAGAAAGCATGACAAAACATGTGGAAGCAATGCTTGCAATGCAAGAAAAAGGTGCAATTACATTTGATTACGGAAATAACATTCGCCAAGTTGCTTTTGATGAAGGTTTGAAAAATGCATTCGATTTCCCAGGATTCGTTCCAGCATTTATCCGTCCATTATTCTGCGAAGGAAAAGGACCATTCCGCTGGGTAGCACTTTCTGGTGACCCTGAAGATATTTATAAAACAGACGAAGTAATTTTACGTGAGTTTGCTGATAATGAGCATTTATGTAACTGGATTCGTATGGCACGTCAGCAAGTTGAGTTCCAAGGTCTTCCATCACGTATTTGTTGGCTTGGTTATGGCGAGCGTGCGAAGTTTGGACGCATCATTAATGAAATGGTGGCGAATGGTGAATTATCAGCACCGATCGTTATTGGTCGTGACCATTTAGATTGCGGATCAGTAGCATCTCCGAACCGTGAAACAGAATCGATGAAAGACGGTAGTGATGCAGTAGCAGACTGGCCAATTTTAAATGCATTAATTAATAGTGTAAACGGTGCAAGCTGGGTATCTGTACACCACGGTGGTGGCGTTGGTATGGGTTATTCACTTCACGCTGGAATGGTTATCGTTGCAGATGGAACAGAAGCGGCAGCAAAACGTATTGAGCGTGTATTAACTTCTGACCCTGGTATGGGTGTTGTTCGTCACGTTGATGCAGGATATGACTTAGCTGTGGAAACTGCGAAAGAAAAAGGCGTTAACATTCCAATGATGAAATAAGGAGGAGAAAACATGCTGGACACTTTACTAATAAATATCGGTCAATTACTAACAATGGATCAAGAAGATGGCTTGTTAAGACGGGAAGCGATGAACACGCTTCCTGTTATTGAAAACGGTGTGGTTGGAATTGAAAACGGCGTAATTACTTTCGTTGGAACGGCGGAAGAAGCAAAAGGGCTTCAGGCGAAAGAAGTTATTGATTGCGGTGGGAAAATGGTTTCTCCTGGTCTTGTTGATCCGCATACTCATCTTGTATTTGGTGGATCTCGTGAAAATGAGATCGCGCTGAAATTACAAGGAGTTCCGTACTTAGAAATTTTAGAACAAGGCGGAGGTATTCTTTCAACTGTAAATGCAACGAAGCAGGCGTCGAAAGAAGAACTAGTTCAAAAAGCGAAATTTCATTTAGACCGTATGCTATCTTTCGGAGTTACAACTGTAGAAGCGAAGAGTGGTTACGGATTAGATGATGAGACGGAATGGAAACAATTAGAGGCAACTGCACAATTACAAAAAGAGCATCCAATCGATTTAGTTTCAACATTTCTAGGTGCTCATGCAGTTCCGAAAGAGTACAAGGGGAAATCAAAAGAATTTTTACAATGGATGTTAGATCTATTACCTGAAATGAAGGAAAAACAATTAGCTGAGTTCGTTGATATTTTCTGTGAAACAGGTGTGTTCTCTGTAGAAGAATCAAAAGAATTTTTATTAAAAGCGAAAGAGCTTGGATTTGATGTGAAAATTCACGCAGATGAAATCGACCCTCTTGGTGGTGCGGAAGCAGCAGCTGAAATCGGTGCAGCATCAGCGGACCATTTAGTTGGTGCGTCAGATAAAGGGATTGAAATGCTAGCGGCTTCGAATACAGTAGCAACCTTATTACCAGGAACAACTTTCTATTTAAATAAAGAAAGCTTCGCACGCGGACGTAAAATGATTGATGAAGGTGTTGCGGTAGCATTAGCTACAGACTTTAACCCAGGTAGTTGTCCGACAGAAAACATTCAGCTTATTATGAGCATTGCGATGCTAAAACTGAAAATGACACCAGAAGAAGTCTGGAATGCTGTAACAGTTAACTCAGCTTATGCAATTAATCGTGGTGATGTAGCTGGGAAACTTAGAGTTGGTCGTAAGGCAGATTTAGTTTTATGGGATGCTTATAATTATGCTTATGTACCGTACCATTACGGTGTAAGTCATGTAAATACAGTATGGAAAAATGGTAATATCGCATATACAAGAGGTGAAAAATCGTGGAGCACGGCCACTATTTAAAGAAAAATGCAAAGTTTATTGATCGTGAAGTAACGAAATGGAGTGATATGATTAGAGATTGGGAAGAGGGAGAAGAAATCTTCGGATCTGCATTAATTGGAGTGCCACTTTCTAAACCATCTATTAGTCATTCAGGTGCATGTTTTGCACCAAAAACGATTCGTGCAATGCTAGATGCATATAGCACATACGCGATTACAGAAGAGCACGACATGAAAGAAAGTGTCTTATATGATTGCGGTGATATTACGATGCATGTTACAGATATAAAAGAAAATCATAATCGAATTGCGAAAACACTTGGTCATTTGACGAAAGTGAACCCGAAAATGACACCGATTGTTCTTGGTGGTGACCATTCTATTAGTTTTCCAAGTATAAGTGGTTTTGCAACGAGTAAAGGGAAAATAGGTATTATTCAATTTGATGCCCACCATGATTTACGTAATTTAGATGATGGTGGTCCATCAAATGGTACACCGTTCCGCAGTCTACTAGAAAATGGTGTGATTACAGGAAAACAACTCGTTCAAATTGGAATTCGTAACTTTTCAAATGCGCGTGCTTACCATGAATATGCAAAAGAGCATGGCGTGACAGTGTATACAATGAAAGATGTACGAGAAAGAAAAATAAAAGATATTATGGCAGAAAGTATTGAAATACTACGTAAGCAAGGTGTGACTGCCATATATATTTCTGTTGATATGGATGTATTAGACCAAGCATTTGCGCCAGGGTGCCCAGCAATTGGTCCTGGTGGAATGGATAGCATAACTTTACTTGATGCTATTGAATTGCTCGGCAGAGAACCCCTCGTTCAAGGAATGGATATAGTAGAAATTGATCCAACTCTTGATTTTAGGGATATGACGAGTAGAGTAGCGGCACAAGTTATTATGAGCTTTCTATTAGCACGAGAAACGATTAGTAAGCAGGTTAGTATATAAGCGGATCGTGTGTGTGTGAAGTTTTGAAGTAAACGTTTTTGTCTTTCATGTTACGCATTATATAAAGATACATCATTACTTATGTAGTGATGTATTTTTTATTTTATAAGGCATATAAACTTGGAGGGGATGGGTGTGAAAAGGTAACAAAATTGCGGGTTTTTTAGTGTTTTTGTAAAGCTTGAATTTTTCTATATAAATAAATTGACATAGAAAATAATTTTGTGATATTATAAAAATTTTGCTAAAAAAATAAATGTGTGTTAAGATTGAGAAGGTTACCATATATGGAGGTGGATTATTTGTTTCAAATTGGCGATAACATCGTTTATCCAATGCACGGAGCAGGTATAATTAAAGCCATAGAAGAAAAGGAAATCTCAGGAGAAAAACAACAGTATTATGTCATAAAAATGTCGGCTAGTAATATGGAAGTAATGATTCCTATGGGGAAAATATTGAGTTCAAATATACGACCAGTTACGGATATAAAGGCATTAACAAACATAATAGATATTTTTCAACATGGAGAATCAGACAGATTACTGACGTGGAAACAAAGGTATAAATTGAATACAGATAAAATAAAAACGGGTAAAATACAAGAAGGTGCTGAAGTTGTACGTGATTTATTACGTATGCAGAAAGAAAAAGCACTTAATGCAAGCGAAAAGAAAATGTTAGATAACGCACATGAATTTTTGATTAGTGAACTGGGATTAATTGAAGGTATCACAGAAAATCAAATAAAAAGCTTTTGTTAAGGTTCATTACAAATAATATATTACATCCCAAAAAAGATCTTGAATTTTTTGGGAATATAATTATAGAAAATCAATCATTTCAAAGACATTCAACTCTTTCAAACCACTTTTAAAGCATTAACCTCGTTTGTTATGACTACAATTTAATCCATTTTTATTTTTTAATTTCTTTTACGAATGTTCGAAGTTTAATTCAATACTTCGATAAAATAGTTACTTAATTTTTGCAATCCTGATTCACACTGGCACGGACAAGGAGCCGTAAGGATGAAAGAGAGGTAGGGCTTTCATTGTTTTAGGTATATATAAGTTTTTATTTTTAGAAGAATACTGAGCCACTTTCATTTCTATTGTTAAGAGATTTTCCATATGTGAGGAGATAATAATTGTTTAATTTCTTTATATAAAAGAGATAAACGAATTGTTAGCCTTATATGGTTAACTTAAAAAGGTTTCCTAACTAGGAAACCTTTTTAATTTTTGTTTTTATCATTCCCTTTGTTTAATATTCGAATATTTAATGGTAAAGACGTATAAATTGACGTTACTATTTAAAAGTAAGTATGATGCGATTATAGTTAAATTTTTTTAGGGGGAAGAAAAATGACAAGTTCAAATAATAAAGCGGCAAGTATTTATGAAGGAACAAATATAAACACTTGGGGATCTTTTGAAAATATTGAAGAAACAAAGTTGTTTGATCCGATTCAAATTGGATCTTGGTCTCTTCGTGATCGTATAGCAATGGCACCGATGACGAGATGTTTCGCTGATAATGAGACTGGTGTAGTTGGCGCTGATGTAGTGGAGTACTATAGAAAACGTGCTGCTGATGGAGTTGGATTAATTATTACAGAAGGAATTGTCATTAGTCCAAGAGCGAAAGGGAATCCAGGAGTGCCAGGTATTTATACAAAAGAGCAAGTTGATTCTTGGAAACCTGTTACAGAGGCAGTACATGAAGAAGGCGGGACTATTATTGCTCAAATATGGCATGTCGGACGTATGAGTCATCATGAAATAATTGGTGGTCAAATGCCGCAAGCGCCGTCAGCAATTGCGGCAGAAGGAAATGTTCCACGTTTTCGTAAACCGTTTGATACACCAGAAGCAATGACAATGGAAGAAATAAAAGAAGTTATCGGTCAATATGCACAAGCTGCAAAAAACGCAATCGAATCTGGATTCGATGGAGTAGAAATTCACGGTGCACACGGATATTTAATTGATCAATTTACTTATGAATTTGCAAATAAGCGCACAGATAAATATGGTGGTGACTTAAAGCGAAGGTTAACGTTTATGAAAGAAGTAACAGAGGCTGTAATAGAGGCAGTTGGAGCTGATAAAACACTTCTTCGCTTCTCTGCCTTTAAAGGTGATAATCCTGCGTATATGTGGGAAAATCCAGAACTTGCGATTGAAACGTTTGTAAATATGTTTAAAGAAGTTGGATTAACGATGATTCACCCTTCAACGATGAATTATACGCAAGTTATTGCTGACGGAAAGAATTTTCATCAATTAGTAAGAAAATATTGGGATGGTACTATTGTTGGGGTTGGTAATTTGAATCCGAAAGAGGCAGAAGAAGCATTGCAAGAAGGAACAATTGATGTAGCGGCGTTCGGAAGACCGTTAATCGCTAACCCAGATTTTGTTCAGCGAATTAAAAATGCTGAAAGTTTAGTTGAATATGATGCGAAAGAGCATCTTACTACATTAGTGTGAATAAAGATAAAAGGAGAACACATCGAGTGTTCTCCTTTTATTATGGAATTTCATAGGAGGAAGCGGGATGAGTGAAACGCTACTCGTTATTATTAGTATATTACTATTTTTGATGTTACTTTTAATTGTCTTTTTTATCATTACATTTTTTATTAAAAAACGGACGCATCACTCTATATTAAAACTGCATCCATACTTAGGGAGGATGCGCTATTTACTTGAAAAGATAGGACCAGAATTTCGGCAATATTGGTTTGATCATGATACGGATGGAAAGCCTTTTTCACGTTACGATTTTCAAAGTGTTATGTTTCTAGCGAAATATCGCTCTGAAATACTTGGTTTTGGGTCGAAACGAGATTTTGATGCATCTGGCTATTATATTGCTAATACATTGTTTCCGATATTAACAGATGAATTAAGTGTGAATCTCAAGCAAGAACGAGAGGGAAAAAAGTATGTGATTCATAAAGAGGGGTTATTTTCAAGAAACGAGAAATTGACAGCGGATACAACGAGTCTTTGGTTATATGAAGAAGACGATGCAATTATAGTCGGTGAAAATCGTAAATATCCATGGAAACTACATGGTATGTTCGGTGCATCTGCGACTTCTTACGGTGCGATTGGAGAAAATTATATTTTATCAACTGGATTTGGTGCAAAAATGGCAGGTGGATCGTGGATTAATACTGGAGAAGGAGGCGTAATTCCAGAACATTTACATACAGGTGCAAATATTATTGCGCAAATTGGTCCGGGGTTATTTGGATACCGTGATGAGGACGGTAATTTTTCAATGAAAGAATTTATTAAAAAAGCAAAAGAAAGTAATATTAAAGCGTTTGAATTGAAATTTGGGCAAGGTGCAAAAATACGTGGTGGTCATCTAGAAGGACAGAAAGTAAATGAGAAAATCGCTTCCGTTCGGAAAGTACGAGAAGGGGAAACGATTAATTCGCCGAATCGTTTTTCATTTATTAGTAGTGCGGAAGAGGCTTTATATTTCATTCAAGATTTGCAAGAAAACGGTGGTAAGCCAGTGGGCATGAAAATTGTAATTGGTCAGCAGGAGCCTTTGGAAGATTTATTGAAAACAATGAAAGAATTAAACATCTATCCAGATTTTATTACAATCGACGGTTCAGAAGGTGGATCAGGTGCAACATATAAATCGATGGCAGATAGTATGGGGCTTCCGCTTATACCGGCACTAATTACATTTATTGATACAGCAAATTATTACGGTGTCAGGGATAAATTAAAGGTGTTTGCCTCCGGGAAATTAATCACACCAGATAAAGTGGCAATTGCTTTAGCTATTGGGGCAGACGCTGTAAATTCAGCACGCGGATTTATGATGGCGAGCGGTTGTATTATGGCGCTTCAATGTAATTCAGGACAATGCCCATCAGGCGTTGCAACTACGAATCCGCATTACCAAAAAGCGTTAGATCCGTATGAGAAGAAATGGAGGGTAATGAACTATATTATTAGTATGAGATATAGTTTGTTTTCATTAGCGGCAGCAGCGGGAGAAAAGAGCCCACGCCATTTAACGAGAGAGCATATTGTGTTTAAAGATGAGATGGGGAGAGTAGTTCCACTTTCGGAATTGTTTCCTTCCGTAATTGGGAAGTAAATATGTAGCTGAACAAAAAATGAGTGAAAGGTCATACATTTGTATGGCTTTTTTGATTATGGGGAAAGTGGAAGTTTATTACATGAATGTTCCCGCTTGTCGGTTTCTCTTTTTCAAACAAATTATTTGATGGGGATTAGTTATCAGAATATTTTTTTTGATGAAAAAATGAAACGGTGTCCGCATTGACAATAAAAATTAATTAGACTATAATAAATCTCGAATTCAAGATATTTTTGAAGGGTAGTCAAAATCATAAAATCAATATTTTAAATAATGTTAAATTAATAATAAGAAATGTAGTTTTTTTGCATTTTATCTCGAATTCGAGATAAA
>NZ_BOQD01000327.1 GCF_018332515.1 Bacillus hominis
GAAACTTCTATTAGTGGGGATCTTTATCTCCTACTAATGGTTAGCCCTCACCAATCGGGCTCTTACGGGCAGTTATCTCCCGCCGTCCTCATCATCTGCTTCTTCATCTTGAGGTGGGAGTTTACTGCTCGTTATTGCGGGATGAATTGCAGCCTCTAAGATTACGTTATAAAGGAGATTAAAACAATGACTAAAATTAAAGTATATCAAGTAAAAGAAGAAAATATGGAAGCAGTAAAAAACATTATTGATGTTGAGGAACAAAATCCAACTGCTGAAAACTTACAAAATCTATATACATGTGTATTAGATACTGAAGATATGGCATTGCCTGAATCATACATTGAAGAAGATATCTTAATTGATTCGATGGAAGTTATGGTTAACGCTTCTCAAAGCAAGCTAAGAGACTTAGGTACATATGATGTAATCGAAGTTCACAACAAAGGTAAGAAAACACAAGTTTTATTATTAGCAGACGAAGAATACGAAATTATCAACGGCTAATCTAAATCCGTACATAAGAAAAAGCTCCTTTCAAAATTGAAAGGAGCTTTTTCTTTATGCTTTTGATGTTTCACTTTTCACCTTGCTTTGTTCTTTCTTATATACCATTCGCTCATTTCCCATAAAGAAGATGAATACGAACGCTAAACTTGCTGGGACTAACGCCCACATAAATGTCTGAACGATTGAACTAGAAAGAGCTTCAATAATTTTATCTAATATTTGCGGTGGAATTTGAGATCTTGCCGATTCTGATAGAATGGCTCTTGAATCTCCTAAAGCGTTTGTATTCATTCCCCCGCTCATACCTTTAAACGCTTCTTCTAATTGATCCTGAAAACCCGTTCTTTGAATCATTCCGAAGATTGTAATACCAAGTGTCATACCTAATGAACGAATGAAGTTACTCGTTGAAGTCGCAGAACCGCGTTGCTCCATACCGAAGTTATGAATAGCAGCCATACTTAGTACAGAGAATGAGAAACCAACTCCAAAGCCGATAATAATCATATAAATTGTTAATAATATACGACTTGTTTCTGGCGTTAATGTACTTAATAAGAATAATCCAATTAGCATAATAACAGCAGAAATAATCATAATGTTACGGTAGCTAAGTTTCGATGTTAAAAATCCACCTAACTGTGCTGTAACTACTGATCCTAACATCATTGGCAATAACAATAATCCTGAGTTTGTTGCCGTACCACCGTATACACCTTGAATAAATAACGGAATGTACACAGTTGCTGACATAAATGCCGCCCCATAACATAAGGCGATAATTGTACTCATTCCAAACAGACGTTGTTTAAACATCTCAAACGAAATGATTGGTTCTTCTACTTTTCGTTCAATAACAATAAAAGCAATTACTAAAATAGCGAACCCAGCAAATAAACTTAAAATAAAGCTAGAATCCCAATCATACTTTTGCCCGCCTAATTCTAAGGCGAACATTAAACAAACTACTGCACCAACTAAAGTAATTGCGCCAAACCAATCAATCTTTTGCTCTCTATGAACTCGTGACTCTTTATAAAATAATGTAATAAAAATAAGTGCTAAAATTCCAAGTGGTAAGTTAATATAAAACACCCAGTGCCAGCTAATATAATCCGTAATATATGCGCCAAGTAATGGCCCGAAAATACTTGATAAACCAAATACTGCTCCGAATAAACCACCCATTTTCCCGCGCTTTTCTGGAGGGAAAATATCAAAAACGATAGTAAACGCGATTGGCACTAGTGCCCCGCCGCCAATACCTTGAATGGCACGATAAATACCTAACTGTGTAATATTTTCAGCAGTACCACAAAGTGCCGAACCAATCATAAAGACGATTAAACCGAAAATAAAGAATCTCTTTCTACCATACATATCTGATAGCTTACCGAAAATCGGCATACCTGCCATTTCTGCAACCATATAGGCAGAAACAACCCACACAAAGTTTTCAAGACCTCCTAAATCACCAACAATCGTTCCCATTGCTGTTACGACAATGGTATTATCCATTGATGCCATTAAGATACCCAGCAATAAACCGGCAACAACGAAGCCGAGTTTATTATTCTTCTCAACCATATTTCTTGCTCTCCCTCATACTACTTATATTTGTTTGTGTTCTTTTACGACTGAATTTCCTTTTTGGTTAAAACTAGTATGATATTCTACAATACTAATTTCACAGCCAGTGCCAATTATAACATGATTTCCTCTTACTACGTCTGCTATTGTATGTTCTAAATAAATATCATCCCCCTCAATAATTGATGTTTGAAGGCTTCCTGCATGACTTGTAAAAGGAATAAATCTCGCTTTTTTACGTACTGTAATCTTTTTCCCGCCGATTTCTCTTACTTTACTTCCTTCATAACGAAGTGAGATTTCAATATTTTCAGCATTAAGCAAACCATCACTTTCAAGACCACCAGTTAGTAATAATTCCTCTACTTCTATATCTCCTTTCACATTTAAAGCGCCTTTCACATCTACGCAATCACCGGTTAGCTTCCCTTTAAATTCTATCATACCTCTAACTTTTGTTTTATGAATTTGTCCGTCGCCTTGTACTTGGGCATTACCATATACTTTTACATATTCCGCCTCCATATTCCCTTGTACTTCACTATCTCCATACACGACATAATTTTTTGCTTTCATATTGCCACGTACTTCACTCGTACCGTACGTTTTAAAATCATTACAACTCATATTATTAGAGATTGTTCCTTCGCCGCGAATCTTCACTTTATTATAATCTCCACCTGCCGAGCTACCTGATCCATTAACAGTAAGACTATGTTGATTTTCCATATCGATTGCTCCCTTCTTTAAGCCTGCTTAATTTCTTTCACACTTGCGTTTTTATCAACATTAAGAACACCAGTATATTCAATCAGTTCAATCTCACAGTTCGGTCCTACTGTAACATTGTTTCCTCTTACCGTTTTAATGTGAGCATAATCAATATCGATATTATCACCTTCTAGCAGTTCAGCTTCCAACTGCAAACCAAATACCGTTTTAACTAATCTACTAAAAGCGCTCAATTTATGTCTTACTTTAATTGTTTGACCGCCAATTTCTTTCGCTCTACATGTACCGTGAATATTAATATTAATTTCATCTGCGCTTAATAAACCACCTACCGTAAACTGTCCCTCTGAAGAAAAAACATCAACCTCGCAATTACCATCAATCGTCGCTTGGCCACTGACCTTAAATTCTTCACCAGTTACATTACCACCTATCGTCCCTTTCCCCGCAATTTTTAAAGTATTCGCCTTTACATCTTGCGTTATTGTCGCTTTCCCATCAATTCGCATACTATCTGTATTTACTGTGCCATCTACTTTACCCGATCCACTTATTCTTGCTCTATCACTTTTCAAATCTCCATTTACACTTCCAGAACCGTTACATTCAAATTCATCACATTCCACATCTCCATTAACTGTCCCTTTACCGTTTAATTGCACTTTACGAAATTCTCCGCCATTGGATGAACCGTAACCGTTTATAATTAAATTTTCTGTACGCATTATTTCTCCTCCACTACAATAGTTTTGTTTTTAATGCTTCTGTATAATTCATAATTGCTACACGTACAACGATTTTCGCCGCTTTTTCGAAAATTAAATCGTCCACGTTTGATACTAAGAAACATGTAGAAATCCCTAACTTTCGAACGATAACTAAATCACAATTTTTATGCTTAATCGCTTCATAATTTTCACTTAAAACTTGTAAAACCATTTTTCCCTCTTCTAAACTAACGTCTCCTGATTGAAGAAGTTCTTCTAAAATGTACACATAAAGAATATCTACAAATTGAAACTCTGCTACTTTGTTCGTCTGCTCCATAAAAAATTGTAAAACAGGTTCTGATGTAATCTCTTTACGGATGAGATCTTCTTTTGTTAAAAGAATCTCTGTTACGCTTGGTGAAAACATATTTGCCAATTCATCAAGTGATAGATCCTCTTTCATCGTTTGAATTTTATCAATACGCTCTAATATCTTTTCTTTCGGAAAAAATGTTTCCTGACCTGTGAACGTTGACTTCCGTACAAACCAATCTTCCGGTATTAAATTTTTTCTCTTCCACCTATATAACTGTCCGTATGAAATACCAGTTAACTCTAATAAATCTTTTTTTGAAATTAAATCTGTAATCAACTGTATGTCACTCCTTCCTAATAACAATGTAACATAACACTGTTACGCTGTAAATGAACTTTTATAACATGCAGCGTAACAATGTGCAAAACAAACCTCATTTCCATACAAAAAAGGTTCTTACACATCTTAATAAAATGCATAAAAACCTTTATATATCAAGGTTTAAACCATATTTGATAAAAATCAATCCAACCTTGTGAATTAATCATTATATTTTGTATTTTTTCGTGTGAACTTACTCGCTGTTTATTGCGATATAAAGGAATGATATGTATTTCACGTAACAGTGTGCCCTCAATATCGCGTAACAGTGTCACCCGTTTCTCTAATTGATTTTCTGTAAAATAAGGCTGTAATACTTCGTTAAATCTTATATTGCTATGCTGATGAATAAAGCTATTTTTTGTAAGAAACATATATAGTAAACTATCGTCTATCCGTTCACTAATCGTCGCACTATCGTGCATTATATCAGCCTTTTGTATCGTACTTGTTTGCAATAACTCTTCTTGTTCAAGAAACTCAATATCAATTTTAATTCCGTATTTTGCACATTCTTTTTGTATCCAATGCGCATCTTCAACGTGATCTTCTCCTGTAAATGTATATAGTCGCAGTGTTTCATTACGGTAAGAGCCGCATTTAATAAGTGTATGTATATCCTTGTTAATTTGAATTGTACCGTTCTTTGTGAGTACTAATTCATCGGCTACTTCCCCGCGTTCTTCCTGTAATTCTTCAACAATTTTATTACCATGAATAATTTTATATAAAGCTCTCCGAAACATCGCATTTTGCATAGGTCCTTCTTTTTCAGTATTTAACGTAATGTAAGTTACATTCGACTCAAGTCTAGATACTTCTTTATGGTGCTTTTCTATATTTTTATAACGTGCTTTCGCTAATATATCGTACGTATTAACTCTGTGCTCTACATTCCATAATTCAATTCGATCGAGAAATGGTCGCTCGCGAAAATATAAATCATTTGCTTCTAATACGAATACATCCTCATTCTTTTCACATAACCGAAACGGTCCAGTACCGATTAACCTTCCATCTTCATCTTCATTTACAATAGAACACTGTTCTGTACTTAAAGCATGTAAAAACAACTTATTATCTGTAGATAAACGAATCTGCACAATGTAGTCATCAAGAATATGTACACTTTCAACGTGCTGTAACATCCAAGCATGCGGATTATTTTTCGCTTTCAAGAATCGTTTAAATGTCTGTTCAACATCATAAGCGGTTAGTTCTTTTCTATTATGAAATTGAACACCTTTTCGTAAGTAGAAGGTCCATATATATTTCTGGTCATCATATTCCCAATAAAACGCAAGTCTTGGCTCTACACTGTTTGTATTTCCGTCTACATACACTAATGTGTCGTATATATGTTTTACCATATGACATTCCGAACGCATCGTAGCGTAAACAGGATCTAATGCAATGTCTAAATTCATTTGGACTTGCAAACGAAGCACATCTTTTCTTCCTTGAGACGTCCTTTCGACTTGATAACCGAATATCGAATCTATCCAAGTTTGAAATTGAGTTTGAAGCGATGGAAAATATGAGCTATACCTTTCAATAAATGCACTTCCGCTTTTTACATCCCCTTGTTTCGTTATCTCTTTTCCTCTTTCTAAAATTAAAGAAAGTGGATATTTTTGAAATAACAACTTTGAACGTTTCCCTCTCCCTCGGCCTGGAAACCACATAATCCAATTTAATTCTTCTAATTTTTTTATGATTAATTTACTATTTCGCTCTGTACAAAATAAAGTTTCAGATATATTTTGTATTGTTATTTCTAATTGTTCTCCCTCTGCTCTCCCTTTTCCATACTGGAGCCACAGGTGCATATATTGCTCCAAAATAGTCATAAAATGCCCCCTAAAAGATGAAAAATCTTCCTCTTTCATTCTACCCTTTTTCATTTCTAGCTTCCATCTTATCATTTCAATATAGAGAGGAGGAATTAAAAATGAATCATCTTTTAAAACGTTATAATAAGCCCATCCTCATTCGGTTATTCGGTGAATTGTTAGTCCGAACGACTGAAGCGATGTTAGCTATCATTTTTATTGTTCACGTTAATAAAGCTTTACATGGTAATGTCATAGTTACAATGCTTCTTTTCGGATTACAGCCACTCGCTGATATTGTATTTACATTAATCGCTGGGGGTGTAACAGATAGATACGGCCGAAAGAAAATAATGTTACTCGGATTACTTTTACAAGCTTTTGCCGTAAGCGGATTCGTTTTTGCTGAATCGGTCACCTTTTTCGCCTTATTGTATGTAGTAAATGGTATTGGTCGCTCTTTATATATTCCAGCACAGCGCGCTCAAATCGCTGACTTAACAAAGGAAGAACAACAGGCAGAAATATTTGCTGTTCTGCAAACGATGGGAGCAATCGGCTCTGTAATTGGCCCAGTAATCGGCGCCTTTTTCTATACTAGTCACCCTGAGTATTTATTTATTTTGCAAGGTGTAGCCCTTACGTTATATGCTATTCTCATTTGGACGCAGCTTCCTGAAACGGTTCCACTCAGACAAAGCGTTAATAAAACTAAAGAAGTATATTCGCCAAAACAATTTATTTCAAAGCATTATGCTGTGTTTGGACTTATGGTTTCTACGCTACCTATTAGTTTTTTCTATGCTCAAACCGAATCGAATTATCGTATATTCGCCGAAAGTATATTTCCAAATTTTTTATTCATACTCGTATTTATCTCAACTTGTAAAGCAGTCATGGAAGTTATTCTCCAAATTTTCCTTGTGAAATGGTCTGAACGATTTTCTATGCCTAAAATAATTGTTATTTCCTATACTTGCTATACGTTAGCTGCGATTGGCTACGGCTATTCCACAACAATATGGTCATTATTCTTCACATTGCTCTTTTTAGTAATTGGGGAAAGTATCGCTTTGAATCACTTACTGCGATTCGTTTCACAAATGGCTCCAAGTCATAGTCGCGGATTATATTTTTCTATATACGGTATACATTGGGATATTTCAAGAACTTGCGGGCCTTTTGTAGGAGCATTGTTATTAAGCAAATTAAGCGGTAGTACTCTATTTTATATTTGTGCCTTCCTATTAATAATTGGCGGTATCATTCAATCTGTTTTTGTTCAATCGTTAGAAAGAAACAAAACAAAAGAGCTGTCCCTATAGGAGCAGCTCTTTCATTTAACCCGCCATTTTATTAATACTATCCTCCGGTGAAAACACAGAAATATGATGTACTTTACCAGTTGAATTTGGAATAACGAATTTCAATTCAAACTGGTTATTTACTTTATAAATGTAGATTTTGTCATTACCATTTACTTTAATCGACGTCGGTTTTCCTAAAGCCTTTTCTATTTCTTGTAACGTAATCACCTTAAGTTCTGAATGGTAAGATCGCACGTCAAAAACTTGTGATCCTTTATTAAAGCCAAATGCAACATTTTTATTTGTAAAAGTCGCATACGTCCCGTTCCCTGCTTGATCAGTTTTATCTGCTTTTCCCCACGCTTTTTCTATTTCCTCGATGTCACCTGTATGTGCTGCATATGGTACGTTAGGTACTTTACCTTCTTTCGCTTGCTCAAATAAATCTTTTACATGGTTAATTGATTTTTGATTAAGCACTGTATTTTTCGTATTAGACTCCGTTGAAGGTTTTACCGAATCTTGACCTTTTGGTTTTTCCACAGACTCTTTTTCTTTTTTCGAAGCGGTGTCCTCATTCTTTTTACTCGTTTCTGACGTATCGCTCTTTTTTTCTGTACTATTTTCTGATGTTGAATTAGTTTGTTTCTTTTCCTCAGCGTTATTACACGCGGTTAAAGCCACTACACACGTTAAAGTTAGGAATAATATAAGCACTTTCATATATATTTTCATCATTTTCAGCCTCCCTCTTCAACATATTCACTTTTGTAACCATTCCATTACACTGTCCTTTAAATTATTTTTGGTCCATAAAGTAAGTGCTTCGGTTTCCGAAAGTTTAAAAAGCCTGGAATTGTATTATTAATCCTCTTATTGATCTCCTTGTATACACTTTCTCACCTTAATTGCTATATCCTTCTTTTATTACTTGAAATGTGCTGTCACAAAAGCTCATTTCAAGTAATTAAACAACAGTTAGTAGTATTGCAACTGAAACATAGCAGGAATAAACATCTCCCCCTAAAGATTGAATTTCCACTCTCAACTTGTTTAACCTATAGGGCTTGAGGAAACGGCACTTAAAATTACATCTTAATAAAATTAAAAAAACTGCCCTATTAAAGGACAGCTTCAATTATGTATTTTATACTTCGATAGATTTACCATCTTCAACGATATGGTAAAGTAAGTGCGCTAAATGATGAATTGGACCATTTTCTTCCTCTTCTTCATTTGTCTCACCTTGGAATTCAAGATCATTTAAGTATAGTGCTAAAAATTGATAGAACAATTTCAAATCAAATCCGTAGCAAGCACTTGGTTCTTCATGATCTCCTTCATATTGTAACATTAAGTATTGCTCATTTCCTTCTGCATCTTCAGCATCAAAGAATACGAAGAAACCAACGTTTGTATCTAAATCAAATAGATGGCGAGTACCTTTTTCTGTTGCTTTATCGAAGTCCTCTTCACTTAATTTATGTACTGTTGTTGCCTTTGCATTATCCTCTTGATGAAAATTCACTGTAAATGATTTCAATGCTGACACCTCCTGATTGTATAAAAGTAGCATAACAGATTAAACAACATAATACAAAGGGACTGCTCACAAATGTAAACAGCCCCTTATTATTTATTTCCGTATAGCTCGTAATAAGAAGCTCACAATGAAAATTAATATTACTGCACCTATTAAAGCTGGAATAATTGCAAATCCCCCTATAACAGGACCGAATTTACCAAGTAATAACGACCCAAGCCAAGAACCGATAATACCAGCAATAATATTACCAATTACACCACCCGGTACATCCTTTCCAGTGAGCAGACTTGCAAACCATCCTAATATACCACCGACTATTAGATACCAAATCATATCATTACCTCCTTTATTTTTGAACGATAAAAATTATAATCAGAAACAATTGCTTACCATTAGTTATGTTACATTTTTCATAAGTTATTCGTCTTATAAAAATCGTTCAATCCTACTCAACATATTAAGGACAATCTGGTTTCAATATTGTTCTCATAAATTCGTCTTTAAAAGCTTGATAATTAAAGTCAACCGCAATTCTTTGTATAGGCCGATCATCAAACCTCGTCGGCTTCGCTATTTTTCTAAAATCTGCAACACTTTGACCTCTCGTTACATCATTTGTCGTACTTATCCAAACTGCTGATTTTTTATATTCAAAAATATCATCATTTATAAATGAAATGAACGGAAGTAAATCGTGAATCGGACTCCCAGCAATACCTGGATATTCTTTTTTGTAAAAGTTCTCGAAATAAAAATCAATCATTGGTTTAATAAGTTTTGCCTGCCCTGTTCCTTCTTTGTCAATAATATCAACCATTTCAGGAGTAATAAGAGCGCGCTGCGTTACATTTAACGGGTATATAGTAGCATTCTGCACATATTTCATAACGATATTCGCGGCAATTGGATCGCCGTAAAAATTAGCTTCTGACATAGGTGTAACATTTCCTGGAAAAAGAAAAGCACCACCCATTATATAATAGGAACATACTCGATTCATTAAATTGGGGTACAATAAAAATAATGTTGCGAGTGTCGTTAATCGCCCCGTCGCTACAATAATAATATCTTCAGGACAAGGCTCAATTAATTTAATCAATTCGCAAAAATTTTCGCTGTCACAAATTCTCATTTTCGGTGGTATGATGGGTCCTAAACCGTGATCTCCATGAATTTCAGGGAAAAATAAAGGTTCTTCAGCTGTCATCGGTCTACTGGCACCTTCGATAATCTTTACTTTTGTAGCATAGTATCTTTCTAAAAAATAAACATTTTCCGTGACAATTTTCCGTGATACATTACCATACTCTGCAACGATACCGATAATATCTAATTTGCATGTTTTATTCGCATAAATTAACGCTACTGCATCATCAATACCAAAATCTCCGAAAAAAATTATTTTTTTATCAACTTTCTTCACCCCTCTCCAGCATAATCTACTATCATTATTATGCGAAAAAGACAAGGCTGTGAAACGGAGATAATTAAAAAAGCCGCCTATTTATTGGCGACTTCAATCTTCTTATAAGATAAATATGCTAGTACATTTTTGCTTGAATCATATTTCGGATTATTCCCTTTTCTCGGTTCTCTCATATGTGTTTTTTCAAACCCAGAAATATCAGGCATTTTCTCTAAAAATTCAAGCATCTCTTCCTCAGTTCCCTCAATACGTACACGAATCATGATTACTATTCCTCAATTCTCATTTTCTCTGTACTAAGTATATCGTACATCAGAAAGACTGCAAGAAATTTACCTTTTTAATGTTGAACTTTTTTTACATACGAACAGTGCCATTTCAGTATAGAATGATTCTATTTTATTGTTTTCAAATTGAATTTTGAAAAATTCCTGCATTTCATTTGATGTTTTCATCATACACTCTGTTAACTTTACACGTTTTTGCATAGGTACATCCATCATATCGCACCACCAATCAAAATCGAACTTCTTGTCAAAAGTAAGACATGACTGCATTTGCAAACCATGCTTTTCTAATAAAGTAATCCATTCTGTTTTTTTCAAAGCTCGTTCATGGCTTGGATCACGTTTCTTTTCGATAAAATTATAAAATGTATCAAATTCATTATTTTCTGGTGAAACATTATCAATTAATATAAATAATCCTTCATCCTCTAACGTTCGATGTACTTCAAAAATAAATTGCAAAGGATCAACAAAGTGATGTGCTGCAATTCGGCATGTAATTGTATCAAAGGATTCATCAGCAAATGGTAACCTTTCTGCATGTCCTGCTACAAAAGATACATTTTCATGTCCGTTCCCCATTATAAAACCTTTTGCTTTTTCTAACATTTTTTCTGTTAAATCAAGAGCGACAACCTCTTTAAACATTGGGGCTAACAAATTTGCAACATGTCCACCACCAGTAGCAATATCAAGAAGACGAGTATTATGACGATTTTCAACTTGCTGAACTACATATTGTAAATCCGGTCCATTTGCATGAATTTTACTTTTTACATACTTTTCTGCATTCCTACCAAATTGTTGTTTCACAAGCTCTTCTTTACTCATTTTTATCATCTTCTTTCTATAAGTATTCATATAATTAATAAGTTCTCTTTATATAATTTCAAATCCTCTTTTAGGATCT
>NZ_BOQD01000328.1 GCF_018332515.1 Bacillus hominis
TGGTTGGTGCGAATCAGTATGGAATTGATGTGGAATGGGCTTCGGAGCTTCCAAACCGAAACGAAAGAAGTAGGCTTTGGCGACATGATCTCATCGATACAAGAGACACGTATTATTTTTGATACGGCAAAGTGCGTTACATTCGTAACGAATTAAGGTGGCACCACGGGAGTACCCGTCCTTTCTATAGGATGAGTACTCCCTTTTTGTGTATAAAAAATTGTTGAACGCCCTATAAAAATTGAATATGTTAAATCGTTTAAGTAAGAAGAGTACGTATATTGGAGACGTTTCAGAGAGCTGGGGATAGGTGAGAGCCCGGTGCGGTGCCATATACGGAATGGGCTTACGAGAGGTATGCTGAACAATTGTTTTCAGTAGGCAACCCGGGTTCCGCCGTTACAAGGATAAGGTATATATTTTGTACCTGAATAAAGCGGGATGCTTTTGCATCCAACCTGAGGTGGTACCACGGTAAATTTATCGTCCTCTACATATTTCGATATGTAGGGGACTTTTTTATTTTTCAGAGTGAGGTGAAAGGCATGATGACGAAAGAAGAATTTATGAAGCAAAAAAGACAGGGTAAAACATTTTTAATAATCGCTGAAGAAGAAGGAGATAGCATTACGCCAATTTCTTTATATAGACGTATGAAAGGGAACAAAAAGTTTTTATTAGAAAGCTCGCAACTTCATCAAGATAAAGGGCGCTATTCTTACTTAGGTTGTGACCCTTATGGAGAAGTGAAAAGCGTTGGTATGGAAGTTGAACAAACGATGTATGGGCAAACAGAAAAATTGCAAGGCAACGTACTGCAAGTGTTAGAAGAGGTAATCGCACCAGCTCAAGTAGACAGTCCGTTCCCGTTTTGCGGAGGAGCAATTGGCTATATTGGCTATGATGTCATTCGGCAATATGAAAATATTGGAGCAGACTTACATGATCCATTAAATATTCCGGAAGTACACCTGTTACTATATCGCGAGTTTATCGTTTATGATCATTTACGCCAAAAACTATCGTTTGTATATGTATGCAAGGAAGAAGATTCAGCAAATTATGAAGAAGTGTACGAAAGATTGCAAGTATACAAAGAGGAAGTGCTAAAGGGAGAAGAAGCAGAAGTAAATGAAATACAATCAATATTATCATTCACTTCTTCCATAACGGAAAAAGAGTTTTGCGAAATGGTAGAAACGGCGAAAGAACATATACGAGCCGGGGACATATTCCAAGTCGTATTATCTCAACGTTTGAAAAGTGAGTGTAAAGGCGATCCATTTGCACTATACCGAAAACTTCGCATTGCAAACCCGTCGCCATATATGTTTTATATCGATTTTCAAGATTATGTTGTACTCGGTTCTTCGCCGGAAAGTTTACTATCAGTAAGAGATGATAAGGTGATGACAAATCCAATTGCCGGTACGAGGCCGAGAGGGAAAACAAAACAGGAAGATGAGGAAATCGAAAAAGAACTGTTAGGAAATGAGAAAGAGCGGGCAGAGCATATGATGCTTGTGGACCTAGGACGAAATGATATTGGCAGAGTGAGTGAAATTGGCTCAGTTACGATAGATAAATATATGAAAGTAGAAAAATACTCTCACGTTATGCACATTGTATCTGAAGTTTACGGAACATTGCGAAAACTAATGAGTGGGTTTGATGCATTAGCGTATTGTTTACCAGCCGGGACGGTATCAGGAGCTCCGAAAATTAGAGCGATGGAAATTATTAATACGTTAGAGCATGAGAAAAGAAATGTATATGCTGGAGCAGTTGGATACATCAGTTTTTCAGGGAATCTTGATATGGCACTAGCGATTCGAACGATGGTTGTGAAAGACGAGAAAGCGTACGTTCAGGCAGGAGCGGGTATCGTCTACGATTCAGACCCTGTAGCTGAATATGAAGAAACATTAAATAAAGCGAGAGCGCTTTTGGAGGTTATGAAATGATTGTACTCATCGATAATTATGATTCATTCACATATAACTTGTATCAACTATTAGGCGAGTATGAAGAAGACATCGTCGTCGTAAGAAATGATCAAATAACAATTGAACAATTAGAGGAGATGAAGCCAAAAGCAATTATTCTCTCACCAGGACCTGGGAAGCCAGAAGATGCTGGCATTTGTATCGAAGTTATTCGTCATTTTTATAAGAACGTTCCCATATTAGGTATTTGCCTCGGTCATCAGGCAATTATATCGGCATTTGGAGGAGAAATTGTCAGAGCGGAGCGCATTAAACATGGAAAAACATCGCGTGTGAAACATAACGGAACGTCAATCTTTTCGTACGTAACGCAGCCGTTAACAGCGATGCGATACCATTCACTTGTTGCAGAGCAAACGAGTTTACCACAATGTTTTGACATACTTGCAACCGCTATGGATGATGGAGAAATAATGGCGATTCGTCACAACTATTATCCGCTCTTCGGATTACAGTTTCACCCAGAATCAATCGCAACAGAAGAAGGCGGAAAGTTAATACGTGCCTTTTTAGCTCAAGTGGAAGAGGAGGAGAGAGTATGAACAGTTATCTTCGCAAATTAGTAGAGGGACAACATTTAACAGAAGAGGAGATGTATAAAGCGGGACTTCTTTTATTAAGTGACAACATATTGGAAAGTGAAGTTGCAGCTTTCTTAGTATTGCTGAAAGCAAAAGGAGAAACAGCAGACGAAATATACGGTCTTGTTCGTGCACTTCGTGAAAAAGCATTGCCATTCTCTAATCATATAAAAGGAGCGATGGATAATTGCGGCACAGGTGGTGACGGTGCTCAAACGTTCAATATTAGTACAACATCTGCATTCGTACTGGCAGGAGCAGGCGTAAAGGTTGCGAAGCATGGAAACCGTGCTGTTTCTAGTAAAACAGGAAGTGCTGATTTATTAGAAGAGCTCGGTGTAAACATTAGTTGTACGCCGAGTGAGATTGATTACTTATTAGAAAATGTAGGTATTGCCTTCTTATTCGCACCAGCGATGCACCCAGCATTACGACGCATTATGAAAATAAGAAAAGAATTGAACGTTCCAACAATCTTTAACTTAATTGGACCTTTAACGAATCCGATCAATTTAGAAACGCAATTTGTTGGTATTTATAAACGAGATATGTTATTACCAGTTGCACAAGTATTACAAAAGCTAGGCCGGAAACAAGCGCTTGTCGTAAATGGAAGTGGCTTTTTAGATGAAGCGTCATTACAAGGAGAAAATCATGTCGTCGTTTTAAAAGATAACGAAATAGTAGAAATGAGTATTGCACCTGAGAAGTACGGTTTCTCAAGAGTGAAAAACGAAGAAATTAGAGGCGGGAATTCAAAAGAAAACGCAAAGATTACGCTCGGAGTATTAAGCGGAGAAAAGAGTGTATACCGCGATACCGTTTTATTAAATGCAGGTCTTGCTCTTTTTGCAAACGGAAAAGCAGAGACGATTGAAGAAGGAATTAAACTAGCAACGCATAGCATTGACTCCGGAAAAGCATTAGAAAAATTAAACTTATTAATTGAAACAAGCAATGAAAAATTAGAAAGGGTGAATTAAAGTGGGGACGATTTTAGACAAAATTGTAGAGCAAAAGAAAGTAGAAGTTGCGGAGTTATATGAAACATATACACCAGTGAAAGAAAAAAGAAACACATACTCACTTGTAGAAGCGCTAAAGCAATTTACAGTAATCGCAGAGGTAAAGCGAGCGTCTCCATCAAAAGGTGACATCAATTTACATGTTGATGTAAGAAAACAAGTAAAAACATATGAAGAATGCGGCGCTGGAGCGGTTTCTGTTTTAACAGATAGTCAATTTTTTAAAGGATCATTTCATGACTTACAAACCGCAAGAGTAGAAAGTAACATACCGCTTTTATGTAAAGACTTTGTAATTGATAAAATTCAAATCGATAGAGCATATGAAGCAGGAGCAGATATTATTTTACTAATCGTAGCAGCGTTAACGAAAGAGAAATTAACAGAGCTCTATAGCTACGTACTAGAAATGGGATTAGAAGCGATTGTTGAAGTTCATGATGAACAGGAATTAGAAATTGCGATCCGATTAAATCCGCATGTTATCGGTATTAACAACCGTAATTTAAAAACATTTGAATTAGATTTAGGTCAAACTGAAAAGCTTGGAAAACGACTGAATGAGGAAAACCTATTTTGGATTAGTGAAAGCGGCATTCATTCAAAGGAAGATATTGTCCGTGTTAAGAGAGCGGGTGCAAAAGGCGTGTTAGTCGGAGAAGCACTTATGACATCATCTTCTATTAGCAGCTTTTTCGAAGACTGTAAGGTGAACATATGAAAGTGAAAATTTGCGGCATCACTGATGTTGAAACAGCGAAAAGTGCGTGCGAATACGGTGCAGATGCAATCGGATTTGTTTTTGCAGAAAGTAAACGGAAAATCACTTCAGAAAAAGCGAAAGAAATTATTCAGGAAATTCCAGCGAACGTTTTAAAGGTCGGTGTTTTCGTAAATGAATCAGTAGAAGTGATCCAGAAAATTGCAGTGGAATGCGGATTAACACATGTGCAATTGCATGGGGATGAAGATAATCATCAAATCGGAAGATTGAATATTCTGTCTATAAAAGCGGTAGGAGTAGCTTTAGAGAAAGATATTGAACATGCGAAAAAATACGAAACAGATTATCTATTATTCGATAGCCCAAAAGAAAAGTTCCACGGAGGAAATGGAAAGACATTCTCATGGGAGTTACTCGCACATATGCCAAACGAGTTGCGAGAGAAAACGATATTAGCTGGTGGATTAAACATCCTTAATATAGAAGAAGCAATTCGAACCGTTCAGCCTTATATGGTCGATGTGAGCAGCGGAGTAGAGACAGAAGGAAAGAAAGATGTAGAGAAAATAAAAAAATTTATTAAAAAAGCGAAGGAGTGTTCTAAATGAATTATGCATATCCAGATGAAAAAGGTCACTACGGTATATACGGAGGACGATACGTTCCAGAAACGTTAATGCAATCTGTATTAGAACTAGAAGAAGCATACAAAGAAGCGATGCAAGATGAAGCGTTTCAAAAGGAATTAAATCATTATTTAAAAACATACGTCGGAAGAGAAACACCGCTTTATTTCGCGGAAAATATGACGAAGTATTGCGGCGGAGCGAAAATTTATTTAAAACGTGAAGATTTGAATCACACAGGAGCTCATAAAATTAACAATACAATTGGTCAGGCACTTCTTGCTGTACGAATGGGCAAGAAAAAGGTTGTCGCTGAAACAGGAGCAGGACAACACGGTGTTGCAACAGCTACTGTATGTGCCCTTCTCGGATTAGAGTGCGTTATCTTTATGGGAGAAGAAGATGTGAGACGTCAAAAATTAAATGTGTTCCGAATGGAATTACTTGGAGCGAAAGTAGAAAGCGTAGCGGCAGGTAGCGGCACGTTAAAAGATGCGGTGAACGAGGCGCTTCGTTACTGGGTTTCACACGTGCATGATACGCACTACATTATGGGATCTGTTCTTGGACCACATCCATTCCCGCAAATTGTCCGTGATTTCCAAAGTGTAATTGGGAAAGAAACGAAGAAACAATATGAAGAGTTAGAAGGAAAATTACCAGAAGCAGTCGTTGCTTGTATCGGTGGTGGTAGTAATGCGATGGGCATGTTTTATCCATTTGTACACGATGAAGAAGTTGCTCTTTACGGCGTAGAAGCAGCTGGAAAAGGCGTTCATACAGAAAAGCACGCAGCAACTTTAACGAAAGGAAGCGTCGGTGTTTTACACGGATCGATGATGTACCTTCTGCAAAATGAAGAAGGGCAAATTCAAGAAGCGCATTCTATTTCGGCGGGACTGGATTATCCAGGAGTTGGGCCAGAACATAGTTTGCTAAAAGATATTGGACGTGTCTCTTATCATTCGATAACAGATGAAGAAGCGTTAGATGCGTTTCAATTATTAACGAAAAAAGAAGGGATTATCCCGGCATTAGAAAGCTCACATGCTGTTGCATACGCTTTAAAACTAGCACCACAAATGAAGAAAGACGAAGGTCTTGTCATTTGCTTATCAGGCCGTGGTGATAAAGATGTAGAGAGTATAAAACGTTATATGGAAGAGGTGTAAAAAATGGGAGTAGAGAAAATTAAAGCAGCGTTTGAAAATGGTAAAAAAGCATTTATTCCGTACGTAATGGGCGGAGATGGTGGACTTGAAAAGTTAAAAGAAAGAATTCGTTTTCTTGATGAAGCAGGAGCAAGCATCGTTGAAATTGGTATTCCGTTTTCAGATCCAGTCGCGGACGGCCCAACGATTCAAAGAGCAGGGAAACGAGCGTTAGATAGCGGTGTAACATTAAAAGGTATTTTTCAAGCATTAATAGAGGTGAGGCAAGAAGTTCAAATTCCATTTGTACTCATGACATATTTAAATCCAGTACTCGCATTTGGAAAGGAACATTTCATCGAGAACTGTCTTGAAGCAGGGGTGGACGGTATTATCGTTCCAGACTTACCGTATGAAGAACAAGACATTATTGCACCGCTTCTTCGCGAGGCGAAGATAGCTTTAATTCCACTTGTAACTGTAACGAGCCCAATTGAGCGAATCAAGAAAATTACGAGTGAATCACAAGGATTCGTTTACGCCGTTACAGTAGCGGGCGTAACGGGGGTACGTCAAAACTTTAAGGACGAGATTCATAGTTACTTGGAAAAAGTAAAATCACACGTCCACTTACCAGTAGTTGCAGGATTCGGTATTTCAACACGAGAGCAAATAGAAGAAATGATTACAATATGTGAAGGGGTTGTCGTTGGAAGTAAAGTCATTGAGCTATTAGAAAATGAAAAGCAAGAGGAAATTTGTGAGTTAATACGTGCAGTAAAACAAAAAGAAGAGGCGTAAGTCTCTTCTTTTTGTTTTACGTGATAAATGTTAAAATATACAGAAAATACTTGTAAATTAGAGGGTGAGAAGGCATGCTAAGACGTAAACTATTATATCTTCTTTTAACTGTACCATTATACGCTTGGCTCATTAGCATGACGAAAATAGAGTTGATGGCTTTGTTTTTAGGATATGTATTCATCTTTTCCCAATTAAATCGAATACAAGAGCAATCTATTTTAGAAGTATGTATATTTTCAATTAGTATAGAACTATTTAGTATTGTTTCGATTGTATTATTAAACGAGTTATTTCGGGGGATTTATTCATTTTCATTAATGAAATTTGGGAATATTGTACTGCAAGTAATATGTGCTTATATTGTGTTTATAGTGTTAGAAAAAATAATCGGACAGCAGACGGTTTTTCAGGATAAAAGAAAATGGGAGTGATCCAAAAAAAGAGCTGTTTGGCTCTTTTTTTAATCTGTTTTAAAAATAATTGAA
>NZ_BOQD01000329.1 GCF_018332515.1 Bacillus hominis
TCAAAGAAAAAGCATTTGTATATTTAAAACATAAATTAGATGAATATAACGAAAGGTTTGGCAATAAGAATATTAACAGATTCATAGATTTTTATGACCAATTCCCTGATACTCTGCAACAAATATTTTCCTTATTCCACTTTGAATTTAATTATTTACTAAAATATATGAATAGCCGATTGAACAACCGTCATTATACTGCAGATGAAAGTCGTGACCTTATATATTTAATCGAAGAGTACCAAACTGTACAATCCATCTTAACAAATTCATCTTATAGCTTTGACATAGATCCTTATTACAAAGATGTTTTAGCAAAATGTGATGATTTTTTACAAAGTAGTGGTGGAAGTCCTATTCCCAACGACTTCGAAAAAATAAAGTTAATTGAGATAAACCCTATATTTACTTTGCAATCAGCTGTCTCAATAACAAGGTCAACAAATAAAATTTTGTATCCTATGAAAGCAATTGGTCAAGGCTCCTATGCGACTGTCCACAAATATAAAGATGAACATTACAACCGTATTTTCGCTGTGAAAAAAGCTAATAATAATCTATCTCCTAAGGAATACGAACGATTCCAAATTGAGTTTGAGGAAATGAAAAAACTAAAGTCTCCATATATCCTCGAAGTATATACATTTGATGAAGAAAATCATCAATACATTATGGAGTACGCAAATGATTCACTAGATTCCTATATTTCAAAACATAATAATCTAAGCAAAGTAAAACGCCTTAGTCTTATTAAACAAATTTTTGAGGCTTTTATTTACATAAATAAAAAAAACATTTTCCATAGAGATATTTCTCCAAATAACATTTTAATTAAGCAATACGATGAGTTAGATATAATTAAAGTTTCTGATTTCGGCTTAGTGAAACGTCAAAACAGTCAACTTACCAGTAAAAACACAGAATTTAAAGGTTCATTTAATGATCCAAAGCTAGATCTACAGGGTTTCGCTAACTATGAAATCAGACATGAAACATACGCATTAACAAGATTAATTTACTTTGTTGTAACAGGCAAAAGAAAACTTAAATCCTTTCCAAGTACTGAATTCGAAGCGTTTATTAACAAAGGATTATCAGATAATATTAATGAACGTTACAATAATACCCAAGAGATTCGTGATGCATTTAATAAAATAAGACACACTTTGTAAATATGTTTTCTTTATTTCACTCCCTTTTCAAGAAAAAATCATTACATTCCCCAGATACAGTAAGTTTAAAAACAATGGTTCATACTAGAGAAGTCGGTTACAAACCTTATATTGAACTCGAACTAACAGACCATCCATTATCTATTGAACAAAAAAATGGTATTAAACTAGATCGCATCCGAGAAATTGCTGAAGAGATTTGTGCTCAAAATAACGAAGAAATAAATGATTAGCAAATAAAAAAAGAGCATTGAAAAATCAATGTTCTTTTTTATTGTGTTTCTGCTTATTAATTAGATTTCTCTTCGAAAATAGCACCGGTTATTAAAATCAAAAGTATTTTAATCACCTACCCTTGATTTCTCTGCGCCGCTCTAAGCTCCTCCTTCACCTTCTCTAACAACCCTT
>NZ_BOQD01000330.1 GCF_018332515.1 Bacillus hominis
AGTTGTTTTTTGTAACAATATTGCTTTAATATTGAAAATATATACAATTACTTTTTGCATATAATAAAAACTCATTTTATTTATGCTATAATAAGGAAAAATTGAAAGGAGATTCAATATGAAACCTTCACAACCACAATCTCAATTACATAATCAACATTCTATTAATAGACTAGCTCAATCTATTTTCGTTGTGAATCGTCATGCTAAAGCTGCAACTAACCCTAAGTACTTATATTGGTTAAAAAAGACTGCTTTAGAACGCTTAATTACTGAAAAAAAGGCTATCAAAGAAGGATTACATTTTTCTAGAAATCCACGTTTTAGTCAGCAACAATCCGATGTTCTTATACGCTTAGGTGATTATTTTTTCCATATCCCTCCTACGAAAGATGATTTTCGCACCCTACCGCATCTTGGTCACCTTGAATCCTCCTATCGAAATCCGAAAACAACCTTATCTTTAACAATAGCAAAAAAAACACTTCAAGATTATATTGGTCCTGAAGCATTAAAACAAGAAAAGAAATTAAGCGAACCAGTTCCATGGTATAGCCGTACCTATACAAAAAAATAAAACAGTTTGGCCCATATTAGGCCAAACTGTTTTATTTTTTATCTTCCTTAATTTTAATATTCGCTTGTTTATAGAATGCTACTTTTTCTGTATTATATGATTTCGTATATTCATTAAACTTATCTTTCTCTGTCTCAATATCTTTATATGCTTGGTTTACTACCTTTACTTTCTCGCTAATATCTTTTAATTTTGTACCTTTATCTTGTAGCATTGTATATAATTCTTTTTCTTGCTTTAAAGATTTATTATAGCTATCGTACATCTTTTGGAATGAATCATGTCGTTTCTCATAAGTACTCTTTACTTTATCCGCCTGGTCTTTTAATTTATTATCTTCAATTTTCTTCACATACTTATCAGCTGACTTTACTTCTTCTTGCGCTTTATTTAACACCTCTTTTTCTTTAATAAGAACTTTTTCTCGTTCAGCTGTATTTTTCACCGCTTGATCAAGCTTATCCTTAACAGCCTGATTATTATCTTTTCCTTCTTGGACAATTTGATTATATAGTACTTGACCCTCTTTCTCTAATGACTCTAATTGTTTCGCATCTTCAAACATTGTTTTTTCTTGCTTGGCAGCATTTTCAAATGCAACATACAGCTCCTCTTCTGGTTTCGGGCCGAAACAACCAGCTAGTAAAGTCATTGATAATGCAGTTACAATTGCTAATTTATTATATTTCAACATCTTTTCCTCCTATTAATAAACGATCATCGCACCAAAAATCCCATGCAAAATGTATAAATTCTTCATCTATTTCACTCTTACATCTTTTTACGAAGATCATCAATAATTATTTATCATGCTTGTACAGCTTCTCTCTTTTCTTGCACAAATTTAGTACTTTAAATTACATTTTGCGTTTCTACATTTGTATTATTTAGTAGTTTCAAATTATGTAATAGCTTTAAACACAAAGGAATTTACCTCAGTCTTAATAACTGCAAGAACAACTATAATAATTCACCTGATAAAAGATGATCGTTGGTCTCTCACGTCTATCATTCTATCATTCCCTTTCTGCTTTCTATCAAATAATCTCTTTGTCCATTTTACACAGTACAAAGGTTATCTCGCAACAACTTACAAATATTCTTTTAATTTCCTAAAAAGGAAAAGTGTAGAGCTTATTTTCCTCTACACTTTTAAAATAAAACGCATTGTGCAAAATGCATTGACACATCCAACATAATTATATGCTGATTACATATATTTTTAAAGGATTTTGTTACAAAAAAATGTTTTTTGTAACAAAAGGCAAATAAATGTTACAAGAAAATTTCTTTATATCATACTTCTTCAAATCAAGGTTTCACTCATCACCTTGCGAATTTCTATAATTATACAATTGATTTTGTGCCTTTCTAAACAAATCTTCAAAAGTTTTCCCTTCTATCGGATAACTTGCAGCCCCAAATAATAGTGTGACACTTAATAAATCATTCGCTATTTCATTTTGAATATTTTTGATTAATCGATTTGTTATTGTTGACTTTTCATAGCCATTATCAACAGCTACGATAACATATTTATTTTCATCCCACCTCGTAACTACATCTCCTTTTCGAACTGTTTTGACAATTGTACGTTCTACTCTTTGAACTAGCTCATCCAACTTTTTTTCTTGCACTGTGTCTTTTAATACATCCCACTCTTTTACAGAAAGAATATACACTGTAATATTACGAGAATCTCTTTCTGATAAAGCAGCTACTTTCCCAAAAAAATCAACGATAAAATCGTTATTCGTCATTCCTCCTACTTCAATATTTACACGCGTATTCGCTCTTTTATCGTACCAATGTCCAAAATAAAAGCTTAGTATCATTTGCAATATATAAATAATAAAGACGGTAAAAAATGATCGCGAATCTAGCTTAGCAATCACATCCTGAAGTGCAATCCATTCTGTAACCGCAACCGTGTTCCCTAGTAATAATCCACTAATTTTCCCTTTATATTTCATACTCTCCCCCCTTTTATACTAATATATGCTTCTATAACAATAATGTTTTTCTACAAAATAAAAAATGTACATATTTAATGTACATTTCTACCTAAGCTTGTATACCTTTTCT
>NZ_BOQD01000331.1 GCF_018332515.1 Bacillus hominis
ATATTGTGTGGAATAAATTAGTAATAACTACTGTTAAAATTCTTAAGCCTCCACTGAATGTTAAAAACAAGGAGTTAATTGTGGTTAAAGGATCCAAGAATGAAAATTTCTGTTATAAAAAAAGAAAATTCAGTTTTATAAGAAGGCTAAATGTGCTAGACTGTAAAAAATAATTAAAAAGCAATGAAAGAGAAGAGTACATATTCGAAACTTTTCAGAGAGCTGATGTGTGGTGGAAATCAGTAAGGGATGAATGTGGAATGGGCTCTGGAGCTTCTAACTGAAATGAGTAGGTAAAGACGGTTACTTCACGTTAAGAAGTTGAAGTGAGCTATTAATGATAGCTAATTAAGGTGGTACCGCGGGAGTTTCTCGTCCTTTTTAAGGATGAGGGGCTTTTTTATTTTGAGAAAGGAGGGGTTAGATGAGCGAGAAAATTGTGATAACAGGAATTAAGCCGACAGGTTATCCGCATTTAGGAAATTATATCGGTGCGATTAAACCTGCATTGCAAATGTCAAAGAAGAATGAAGGAAAAGCATTGTATTTTATAGCGGATTATCATGCATTAAATGCTGTGCATGATCCAGAAAAGTTCAGTAGTTATACGAAAGAGGTAGCAGCTACTTGGTTATCACTCGGACTTGGAGAAGATGTTATTTTTTACCGACAAACAGAAGTGCCGGAGATTTTAGAGCTAGCTTGGATATTAGCTTGTCTAACTCCGAAAGGTCTTATGAACCGTGCTCATGCGTATAAAGCGAAAGTAGAGCAAAATAAAGAAGCAGGGTTAGAGGTCGATGCTGGAGTGAATATGGGATTATATACGTATCCGATTTTAATGGCGGCTGATATATTACTATTCCAAGCTACTCATGTACCAGTTGGAAAAGACCAAATTCAGCATATTGAAATTGCACGTGATATTGCGACGTACTTTAATCATACATTCGGCATGACATTTACACTTCCGGAGTATGTGATACAAGCAGATGGGGCAATATTACCAGGACTTGACGGAAGAAAGATGAGTAAAAGTTACGGGAATGTTATCCCATTATTTGCAGAGAAAGAAAAACTCCGAAAGTTGATATTTAAAATAAAAACAGATTCTTCACTTCCAAATGAACCAAAAGAACTTGAAACGTTATTTACAATATATAAAGAATTTGCGACAGAGGAGGAAATGCAGTCGTTACGCGAAAAATATGAGACTGGAATCGGATGGGGAGATGTGAAAAAAGAGTTATTCCGTGTTGTAGATCGTGAGTTAGCTGGACCTCGGGAGAAATATGCAATGTATATGAATGAGCCGCATTTATTATATGAATCGTTAGAAAAAGGCGCTGAGAGGGCACGTGCTATTGCGAAGGTAAATTTAGTGGAAATTAAAAAGCGGATTGGATTTGAGAGGGAACGTTAAGCGTTCCCTTGCTTTTTTCTATATGAATTTTAATAATTTATTCGTAATATCGTTCCGTAAAGTAAGGGATTTACATTTTTTTTTCGAAACTTATTAGTTGCATATATTAAAAAGTATGTTAACATAGGGATACTTATTAAAC
>NZ_BOQD01000332.1 GCF_018332515.1 Bacillus hominis
CCTTCACCAATCGGGCATTTACGGGGTAAATAGACTTCGTTAGTTTTGAAAAACCGAACTGATTTTTAGTTTCGGTTTTTCTTATTTAAAAAGTGTTTTTGAGGAGGGGTATCAATGAAATTGCAAGTAGGCGAAAAAATCACCTTTGAGAGAACTTTTACAAAAGAAGATGTTGCGTTATTTACAGAAGTATCTAAGGATGAGGGAGTTCATCATGTTACACCAGATGAACAAGGAAGGTTTGTCGTACAAGGCCTGTTAACATCAACACTGCCTACAAAAGTTGGCGGTGATTATAACGTATTAGCGCGTAAGATGGATTTTGAATTTTTACGTCCCGTTTTTAGCGGTGATACGATTCGTTGCGACGTAATTATTGAACAATTTGAACCCGATGAAAAAAATCGCACAAAGATTATTGCGATGTTTACATGTAGGAATCAACTTGAAAAAGAAGTTATGAAGGGGAGTTTTTCTGGGATTATTCTTTAGTTAGTAGAAAAAGTAATGAATAGGTGGGGGCTATGTCACTCGGGCTTAGATTTTTAATTCCACCATAACGAAAGTTTTATGCATTGCTGAATACTGATAATAAGACGTTATGTAATATACTCGGTTCTTTTCTTAACTAATAGAAGAATAGTTGAATAAGCTCGTCAACAAAAAGGACATTCCTAGTATTACAAGAAATGTCCTTTCCACTATATTATAGGGTATTTTGCTAAAATTCAAACTCTAAAATCAGTTTACTAGTTTGACCTGTAAACTGATAATTATAGGACCCTCTCAGATTTTCTAAGTTACCGGTAGCTTTAATAATTGTTCCTGGGGAATCTAGATTTCCTTTATCAAATATTCCTTGCTCTACAGCTGTAAATGTCCCTTGTTGCCCCTTATAAATTCCTTCAAAGTGTAAAAATCCAGAAATTTTAGCAGTAGCCAAGTGACCATCATTTATATTTGAGTCTAAATAATATAATAAGTATTCAACAAAAGCTTTTCCTTTTAATTCCCCATCAATATCATATTCAACATGGGCAATATTAATAGGAAAATCTTTTCTAGTATCATCGATTAGTTTTTCATCCCATTTACTTACTGTAAATGTTACTTCCATACACGTAAATCCCCCTTTATCATTAGATAAGTAATCTCCCTTAAATTATATACTTTTAAAAAGTATCAATTCACAGTCATATCTCATAGGAGTGTTTGTATTTATTGGGATCCTGCCATATCGCTATCAAGCTAACAAAAAAATACGCTATTCTTCCTGTAGGATCAGGGAAACATAATAATAAAACTTATGGCTATACTTATTTCAAGTTTCACTTTATTCCACGCCACTCTCTAAAATAGAAAAAGATACATTTTCACAATTAATTTCTGCTATCGCGCCGTAAGGTAAAATAAACTTCGGCTCGGTATGTCCAAAATTTAAATTATAAAGAATCGGCAAATCTTCTAAGTTATGTTCTTTCATAACTTGCATAATTTCGTGTTTATATTCTTCATAATACATTTCGTCTTTTGGTTTACCAAAAATGATACCTTTTGCTTTTTGCAGAATGCCTTGTGCTGCATAATTTCGTAACCAATACTTTATATAACTTGGTTCTGGATGATCTTCAGAGGTTTCAAAGAAAAGGATACTATTCTCCCAATGTTTTTTCTCAGGCCAAAGTTCCGTTCCTTTTGCAAATTCCAGTACTTCTATACAACCACCAATTAAACGCCCTTGTACAGTGGTAGAGCCTTGAAGTAGCTCATATCCATTGTTTTGTTGCATCGTACGCCTTTTATCCTTATTTATCTCTATCCATTCTAAACGCTCACTCGTCCATTCATGAGCTGGTTGAATCTCGCCAATAGTCTCATTTGAAAAGAGGGTCCGATTTACCATTTCAATTGTATATGGATCCATCTCTACATTTTCGGCAAAATCGGTTAAAATTGCTGGACCGTAAAAAGAGGAAATGCCTGCTTTATGGCAAAACAAATGTGAAACGGTAACGTCAGAGTACCCCATAAAAATTTTTGGGTTTTCACGTATCACATTAAAATCTATATAAGGAAGTAAACGGATGCTATCTTCACCGCCAATATTCGCAATAATTGCTTTCACACGCGTATCTTTAAAAGCTGTCATTAAATCTTCCGCACGAGCCTCAGGGCTGTTATAAATGAATTCGCTACCTTTTAAACTATTTGGCATTGGGACGACTCTCAGACCGAAAACTTCTTCTAATCTCTTTACTCCTTGTTCATATCGCCATCTTAGCTCAGAATCACCTGCTCCTCCCCACGAAGGACTTACTGTTGCCACAATATCTCCGGGCTGTAATCTGTTTGGTTTTATTAACATTTTAACTCCGCTCCTACATAATTTAATAGACTACGATTATACAAACTGTAGCATTGAAAAATATGCTGCATGACATTAACTTCTTCAGCATCAATCCGTTTACCTGCTGATATTCAAGGATTTGGCATTAGTGTTGAATATAGGAATAATCGATTTAAATTTGAAAATCACAGTATGCAACATTACATGAGAAAGATGGTTGCTATTCTTTATAACCTGTAACTGTGATAATTACAGGTTAGTCATATCCAATCAAACAAATAAAATCATCATGAATGGAGATGTTTCATGATGGGTATTTTTTATTTTGTGTTTTTTTGAGAATAAGGGATTTTCGATTAGAATATGATGTTTAAATCGGAGTGAGTTTAAAAAATACAATAATGAAAGAGGTGTTTATATATGGAGCGAGATGAGATTTATTTACGAGCTAAAAAAAGGGTGGAAAATTTAAAAGCGTTTTACATTCATTTAACGGTTTATATACTAGTTAACTTAATGCTTTTTTTTATAAATGTAAGCTCTGATTCAAGTAAATTATGGTTTTTATATCCACTTGGAGGTTGGGGGATCGGTATCGTTATACACGGTTTGACAACTTTTCCATTTGGGATATTCGGAAAAGAGTGGGAAGAACGAAAGATTAAAGAATATATGGAGAAAGATAAGTAAATTTATTTCTGGAATTTATGAATATAAAATTTCATATAAATCTCTGTGATCACATGCTTGATGCGAAGTCTATTCAATAGCTTCGCCTATTTGTTTTGTATTCGAAGTTTGTGCGAGTGAGAGTGTTCATATACATTTTTTAGGGTGAATTGCATGTAAAATCAAAACTTTATTTGTAGTACATAATAAATACAGTTATTTTACTTTTTTAATTACATGTGGAT
>NZ_BOQD01000333.1 GCF_018332515.1 Bacillus hominis
TTTGAAGAAAATGAAACAAGATAAAGCTGGTATGAATAAATTGGATTTAGGAAAATTGAAGTCGATTAACAATTCGAAAAAAGTAAGTGTAAAGACGAATCGCCAAGAAATTATTGATGGGTTATTAGATATTTATAATGATTATCATTTATTATTCGATACATTTAAAGATGAAGAATATAAAATTGTTATGGATGTTGTTCAAAATTATTTAGTTAAATTGACAGAGAAAAAATAGTTAACTAGAAAGAGAGAATAAATTGAACAACAACATATGCAGTATAAGGTATGCCTACAATTACTAAAAAAATAAAAAGCCATTTAATAAGAGAGTCTGCCCATTGATCTTCATGCATGAACTCTTCTTTTGTTTGCTCTACTTCGTATTGGTATTCCATTATTATTTCCCCCTTTGGATAGCTTGTACTAACATCGTATGCCCTTTGCCTACATGATATGACTTATAAAAAAGAAAAAACTATTTTTCTAATCTCATATACATAATTTTGAGATTTTTTCATAAAACAGAAATAAAGGAGTGATGCTCATGAAGGAAATTGAAGTCGTAATTGACACGGAAGAGATTGCGGAGTTTTTTTATGAGCGACTAATTGAAAGAGGGTACGTTCCAAAAAGAGAAGAAATTGAGGACCTGGCAGATATTACATTTGAGTATTTATTAGAGAAATGCATGATTGATGAAGTTTTTGATGAAGAGGAAGATTGAAAGTAACGGCGGGCTTAACTCGTCGTTTTTTACTCTTTACAAACTTGTCACAAATATAGACAAGAATTGTTGGTATAATTAAAAGAAAATTTTATACAAGAGGTGAAGGGATGTTCAAAAAAATTATTGATTCTTTATTAGGAAAGAAAAAATACCGTTCGTATTCGAGTAGTGATTATCGCCGTAGAGGGCGCTCTTATTCAAGTAGCGACTATAAACGACGTTCGTCTTATGGGCATCAGCATTATAAAAGAAAACGTAAAAGCCGTAGCTTCTTTTCAAGTAGCTGATGAAATGGCGTCGTATACTAGCTTTATTTGATAGACCACTGCGAAAAAATACAATCGTTGCAGAGCGTTATAACATTGAATCAGTAATTGGAATGGGCAGCTATGGGGTTACATATGTCGTTAATGATTTACAAATAAATAAATATAAAGTCTTAAAACAATTAAGACAAAGTAAACAAAGATATGAATCTGGTAGAAAATCATTTGAGCAAGAGAAAGTGATTTTACAAACACTAAATCATACGTCAATTCCTAGTCTACATGATCATTTCATATGGGAGAAAAAGAACTTTCTTGTGATGGAGTATATGCCGGGTGAAAATTTCGAAGATTATATTTTCTTAGGTGGGCAAGTATATGGTGAACGTGAAGTTTTTGGGATTTTATATGAAGTACTAGGAATTGTTTCGTATTTTCATAATAAAGGTATTATTCACCGAGATTTACGTATTCCAAACATATTAATGAAAGAAACTCAGATTAGTATTATCGATTTTGGATTGGCTAAATTTAAAGGGGAAGATGATGAGCGTGCTACTATTTATGAAGGTGAACAAGCTTTAATGCGAGAAGTTCACTTTCGTAGTGATTTTTATGCGCTCGGTCATTTTGCATTATTTTTATTATATGCTGGTTATGAATCGACTGAAAAAAAGGAAAAACCTTGGTATGAAGAGTTAGTGTTGGAAGAATATAATCGCGACATGCTAATGCGAATGTTACAAATGAAAGTGCCATACTATGAGAATGTACAAGATTTGAAAAAAGATGTAGCTTACGCTTTAGAAAGGATGGAGACTCCATGTTTCAAAAGTTTTTAGCAAGCGTTGGTATTGGTAATGCAAAAGTAGATACTGTTCTTGAAAGAGATAAGTATATAGTTGGAGAAGAGATAGTAGGGAAGGTTCATATAACTGGGGGTTCAGTTAGCCAACAAATTGAAAGCATTTACTTAACATTGTCGACGTCATATGTAAGAGAAGTAGATGATAAAAAAGTAACGGCAACGTATGATTTAGAGCGAGTTCGTTTAACAGATCCATTTTCTGTAGAGCCAAATGAAAAAATGGAAATTCCATTTTCGTTTTTAATGCCAATTGAAGCACCACTAACACTTGGAATGAAAACGGTTTGGGTTCATACAGGCCTTGATATTAAACGTAGTATTGATCCAAGTGACCGTGATTATATTCAAGTGTTGCCGAATGCACTATTGAACAGTGTATTAAATAGTGTAAATCAATTAGGTTTTAAAGCGCGTCATATAGAATGCGAAGAATTACCGTATCGATTACGTAAGCAAGTTCCATTCGCGCAAGAATTTGAATTTATTCCAGTTTCCGGAGAGTATTATGGGAAATTAGATGAATTAGAATTATTAATTTTGCCAAGTGCCCACGACCGATTAGAAATTATTATGGAAGTAGATAGAAAATCACGTGGATTGGCTGGTTTATTCGCAGAAGCTCTTGATCTTGATGAGAAGGTTATTCGCTTTACAGTAACAAGCGAAGATATCCCGGCGATGCAGCAAAAAATTAATAATTATATTTTTTAATAAACTATGCATAAAAAAGAAATGGAGAGGAAAACTAAAACAACCGCTCCATTTTTTTGCATAGTGAGGTTATGTATGTGAAACGATATCGACATTTATACTTGTTAAGTTGTACACTACTCATTTGTTTTGTCGCACTATCACTTTCGTATCATACCGCTTGTATTGAAAAATTTGATAATGTAGTCGCACACTTTATTCAAAGTTTCCGAAACGATTATTTGACAACCTATTTTACTTGGGTATCCTTTATCGGTTCAAAAAGAATATATTTCCCGTTACTCATTATACTTGTAATGTATTTTCTTCTTAGAAAAAAAATATTAAGTGCATTACTTCTAACAATTAATTATTACGGATCACGTTATTTGAACAGTATGCTCAAACTATGGTATGAACGGGCACGACCTGATGTGACGCAGCTTGTTACAGCAACTGGCTATAGCTTTCCGAGCGGTCATACGATGAATGCTACTGCTTTTTTAGGATTTATTGCATACGTCACAATTACAGAAGATCGTATTTCATTGCATAAAAAGTTGCTGATTATTTTTATAGCAAGCTTTGTTGTATTATCTATTTCAGTTAGCCGAATTTATCTTGGCGTGCACTATCCATCTGACATATTAGCCGGATGGGCAGCGGGCGGTAGCTGGCTCGTTTTATGTGTTATATTTCATAAGGCGTTCATTAAAAAAGAACCTATGTCATAATAGGTTCTTTTTCCATTGGTTCAACATGAATGTGTGCATGATATATGCCAAACTTTTTCCGAAGCATAGCTTCGATGTTGTCAGTAATACAATGACTTTCACCAACATCCATACGAGCATCTACTTCGATTGTAATATCGACGTACGTTTGATTCCCGTACATACGCGCTCTAATATCTACGATGTTTTCCACGCCACCAATATGTTCAATTGCATCAGCGTACTCTTCCATCTTATCTGGATCGATTCCATCCGTTAGCATATGAGAAGCTTCTACGAAAATTTCCCATGCAGTTTTACAAATAATAAGGCCGACAATTAAAGCGGCAATAGGATCTAAAATAGGCATTTGGAACTGTGAACCGACAATACCTACTACTGTACCAATACTTACGAGAGCATCTGATAAATTATCCTTTGCAGCGGCTTCTAATGACTTACTCTTTGTTTGAATCGCAATCTTTTTCGTATATTTATATACGAAATACATTACGACGGCAGAAAATAAAGCAACCCAAGCAGCGAGTATATTAGGCGCTGCTTGTTTCGGATTTAAAAACGATTGAATTGCACTAACCACAACTTCTAATCCGACCGTTGCCATAATAAAAGAAGCAACAAGTGATGCGATTTGTTCTGCACGCGAATGCCCATATGGATGGTCTGGGTCACGAGGCTTACGAGAAATTTTTAGGCCAATTAATATTGCTAAAGAAGCACCAATATCCGTTAAGTTATTCAATCCATCAGCACGTAATGCGCTAGAGAGGGCGATATAACTGATGATGATTTTCAAAGAGGATAAAAATATGTAGGCCATAATGCTGACAATAGCACCTTTATCAGCTTCTTTATGAGAAAGAGAATCCATTTTAATCACTCACCTTCCTATAAGGAATTTCTTTCTATACATAGAGTATCAAACGAAACTCGTGTGGGTCTATACAAACATTGTTGACGTTTTATAGCTTTTTAAGAAGGGGATAACAAAGTTTCGTTAAGGAAAAAAATGTTGAAAAGTACAAAGCGGAAAGTCGTTAAACAATTAATGATGATTATGGCATAGGAGAAGGTGGCGAAAATAATGATTCGCATAATTCCTTTCATATATATTTTTCACAAAATGATCGTTTGTAATTCCTTGTGGGACTTATATATAAGGAATGATAAAAAAATTCTTGGATAAGAAGAGGAAAAAAGCATTATTATGTTCAATGGCATAAAGAAACGAATACAAAGAACATTTTGAAAACAAATTAAAAAACCTCTGAAAAATTATCAGAGGTTTTTTCGTTTTTTAGTATGCTTCTAAAAACTCAGTAACTTGCTCTTCAGTTTTTGCATTCGCACTATGTAAGTGACCTAACTTTTCACCATTTTGATATACAAGTAGGCTTGGAATACCCATTACTTGATACTCTTCAGCAATACTTGGGAACTCATCTTTATTAATAGAATACCATTCAAACTTATTGAACTCTTCCATTACATCTCCGATAAAGTTGTCCATACGCACGCAATCCGGGCACCATGTAGTAAAGAACTTAACAACTACTGGCTCCTCACTTGCGATGATGTCTTTGAATTCATTGTCAGACTTGATTTCTCTCATGTTTTGTTGCTCCTTTTTCACTTATAATATTTAGAGTTATTGAGGCGGTGTTTTTGCCTAGAAACGAAAACTTCTAACGAGAGTTTTTCTTTCCGAATAATTCGTTTGGAAATTAATCCACCGCAGTTTCCTGAAGTCCTGGTACACCATGTGAGTAGGTGTCCAGTGTGATACCTACTCTTTTATGTCCTAATCGTTCACTGACAATCTTCGGATGAATACCTTGTTTCAACATTAATGTTGCATGGGTATGCCTTAGATCATGGAAACGAATATCAGGAACCCCACTTTTCTTTATAAGCTTTTTCCAGAGCTGTGTCAAACTTCTGAAATTGCATGGGTTACCATTATAGGTTGGGCAAACCAAATCATAATTATTATATCCATCGCCATAACGTGCTTTTTCTTCATTTATCTTCTGAAGATGTTCTTGAAGAGCCAGTAAAGTAATTTCAGGCAGAACAATTAATCTTTTTCCTGAAGATGTTTTAGGTTCATGAAATTCTTTGGTGATATGAGAGAGGGAACGGTTAACTGATAAAGTTCTTCTCTCAAAATCAATGGGCAAGTGACTATGACGAAATGGCGAAGAAAACAGTGGTTCGTTACATGTTTAAATACTTACCAATCAGTCTTGAAGTTCAGTCACAAGCGCAGCATGACGAAGTGGTTCGCAAAGATATCACGGAAGAACCAGTATTCATTGAAGTAGATCCAATTGAAGTAGAACACTCAACTGAAGGTAACGGACAAGCTGAATTTGTGATTGAAGGTGAGTAATACATTAAAGGTGCTTCTCTCTCGCAAGTTGTGGGAGAGAGCACAATCAACAGATGAATTAAAACAGTTGATTGCACGTTATATACAAATTGGTTATCCAGGTTATCGGATAGAGAAAGTCATTAAGGAAAATGAGTTTTACATCGCGATTTGCATAAGGGGGTAGATGGGATGGCAACTTTTAGAGTTAGTAAGGATAAAAATTATACAACCATCAATAATACAGGTCTTCGTGATGATCGTTTAAATTGGAAAACGAAAAGATATACCCATTGGGCTTACTCCGGAGCGTGTACGCGAATTGAATCAACAAGGCATCCCAGATAAAGATATTAGCATTATGTATGATTGTAGCCTCTCTTATGTAGGGGAAATGAAACAACAATGGAAGCAAGCTGGTGTTTGGAAAGGACCAACTATTTGTAGTTTAAACAAGCATTAATTAATTATACAAACAAAAAAAGAGCACTTTGTATAGGTGACATGATAGGGCGTGCGTAATGATCAAGATAATTACTTGCCTTTATTTATATGTTTTAAATAAAGGCCCTTTTCGTATAGATTGTTGTTTTTTTTGCGATGAAAATAAGACCTTAGATTAAATCCAGGTCTTAAGTATTTATGAAAGCTTTCTTCGTATGGCGCTATTAATCTTCAACACGATTTCCAAGTCCAAACAATAACCTAAATAAATGCACAAGGTAGAATCCGAAAATCAGCTTTATAAATATAAATATTTACTAAAATTCTATTTTTTGTGCATATTACCATTTAGAATATTCTTGCATTTTCTAATATTTCGTTTGATTTGCTGATTTTCAAAAAAATAAACCTCTGTACCTGCCCAAATAAAAACCCAACACACAATGCTTAATACTCCTGCAACATAGGCATGAGTGCTTGAAAGTTTCAAGAATATTAACCCAACAATAATACCAAGCACAAACAAAACAATAGCCTTTTTGACATTTCTCGCATATGTATATTCCTCTTCGTTCAAGAGGTTAGAAAAAGTGTTAAATGTGGCAGTCTTCAATGACTTTTCGTCAAAATCATTCTGACCTGAAAAAAATATTTCTACTTCTTTTCTTTTGCCACTGTGCAGCTTTGACAAAATAAAATCTTCAAGGTCAGAGCTTAGGTGAACATCATCTGAGCTATAATATCTTGAAAACGGAGTATCAGTTTCATCTAAATAAATATTTATACTTAATTCATCTTTCATGTTAACCCTCCTTTAAATCCAATTTACTAGTTGAAAGTCAACCTTTTATCAGTATGGTCAAGATAGCAACAATTCTTACGAAAACAGCGTAAATAAAAAAACAGAACAGAATCCTTATTTAAACATAAAAGAGCGCTTTCCAATGCGCTCTCTGACCAAAATTAATATTGAAAAAGAATACCACATGTTATCGTATATATGCTTCTTAGGGTTGTGTGGATTTAATACAAAATCGTTATTTGAGAAGGAAGAGAACTAAATGGAAAAATTGATCTATGATTTTGAGTTAATGATACAAGATGGTGATTTGAAAGTAGGAGATGAAATTTACGCTCCTAATGATAGAAAAGCGGAAGTACTATCAATTAAATCAATTAAAATCTTGGGTTGGAAAGTAAAGATTAAAGGAAAAGACAGGTTAAAAAGGCTATAACAAAAACGCTATTTGAATAAAGGTTAGTGAACCAGTTTTTAACACTCACTGAAATTAAGAATCATAACATACTTTGCAATAACTTATGTAGAGGTTTAAAGTACATTACTGATTCAGAGGGAGGATGGTAATTATGTTGTGTTATTCAAAAGAATCACAGGAACCAGGTACAGGATGGAAAGCGATCTCTGATCCAGGAACGGGGATTTGAAAGATTAAAAAGCACAGTGACAATCAGCACTGTGCTTTTTTGTTTACAGGTATCTATTTTTCAAGTTTATCAAGTAACCAATCTTGAACTTCGTCTTTCAAATCTAATCCCACAGTTATAACTCCTAATACAACACCCTTACCTATAATGTTAAGATCTACGCTCACGGACGGTTTTAAAGTGTTGATGGAATATGTAACGGTATCAATGTGGCGAACAGGGATACGAACCATATTGATAAGCCCTTTGCTCTGTAAATAACCGCTTTCTGTAATTTCAATTACGTTATCTTTCCAAGAAAAACAGTTATCTGTAATAGTTTTTGGATTCTTTGTACCGAAAAGTCCCATATCATTTCCCCCGATTATCTATTGGTATACATTTTTTTTTCGAAAAAACATAGCAAATATACTTTATCTTATTTGTATGCCTTTGTCGAATGAAATGGAAAAGAGAGTAGAAGGTCCTCTTATCTTATTTAAAGTTCTTCTTCGGATATAATAATTTATGCTAACCGCTCCTGCAATTGAATTCTATTGTGAATTTGTGCAATATGTTTTTTATATAATTTAGGAGTTACTTGAAACATCTTGGACATATCATCAATAACATCTTTTTCGGAAGGGATATAAGGTAACATATGCGTGGGGATTGCTGCATGCCTGGTAAAACGTACCGCATCCGACTCTTGCAACTCACGAAAAGCAGGTGGCATTATTCCTTGCACACCAGCATGACGAAGAACATGGCAAAGATCATGGAAGAATACTTCACGTTGCTGTTCTTGAGATAGGCGTGTGTCGAGAACAAACAACCTAATAAAATCATTCGCTATGTAGTATGAATCAATATTTTCTCTTAAAAGCACGATATTGCATTTGTATGCTATTTTATCAATATATAAATCACTTGGTGATAATTGGACTTTGTACATGGATTAAGGGAGCTCGACTGACCAGAAGAGAACTTGCAGCACTATATCGAGCGAAAGAAAAACATGATGTGGAATGCGAAAGGGATTGTAAAAATATTAACGGAATCATTCAGCGTTTAAGAAGTCAGTGGGTCGATGCAAGCGTTGTAGAAAAGCTCATTACATTACTCTTTCAGAGGAGGTGAGTTAGGATGTTGAAATGGAGAAAGAAACTATTTTCGAAAAAACGCCCACCTGCATTGTTTGTGAGGAACAAGAAGGTGAGCTTCAATTAAACGAAACGGATTTGTGAAAATTGTGCCCAAATTATGCATGAACAATGTATTGAAAGAGATGACTAGTACCCTTTACATCTTATTCCATATATAACAAAGCTGGTTAGCTTCTGATTCAAGTGCTATTAAATGATCATTATTAATAGAGTTATTCGTATACATTCTGTTCTTTTGGATGTTAAGGACCGTATAATTCACATCGTTATGTTCATTTGAAAATGTTGATTCATTTAATAATGTCAGTGTTGAGTTGATGTTGTATTTATCAATTCGCTCTTTTTTCCCTTTGAAAAACAGTTTGATAAGATGCGGCTCATCATTAATGAGCAAACCGAGTTCAGGTGATGAGCGGACGATTAAACCATCTGATATCCAATGTGATTTACCTGGATCGAACCAAGAGACGTCTTTGTTTTTAATAAATTTTTTGTACTGCTTTATAACATCAATGTAGTTTTGCTTTTTCTTCTGATCAACCGTTTGTACTAATGTTTCAAAACATTCAAAAGGTAGTTCGTTTTGATGAAATTTAATAACAGTGTCTCGTAATTGTTTCCAGTAATCAAAGGCTGGTTGATATTCAGGTTGAGATTTTAGATTTTTTACAAAGTTTGTTTTAGCTGCACTACTTTTCAGTGTGAAGTCTAGAAATTGTGTAAGTCCTACTTTAATTTCTGCCATATTACACCCCCTTTCCAAACATTATTAATTCGATTAAGAGAAAACGAAAGCATAGGAGAATTCTTACTTAGCAGAAGATCGGATCAGATGCTTTGTAAAATCGCAAATGAAGATGTAGTTGATATTGAAGGAACCATTAAATATCTTAAAGAGAATTTAGTTTACGATTGTAGAGAAGGGCGCTTTACAGACGAGGATACAAGGCAGAATGGAAACTCATTGAGGAATTACAAGTAGATTTGGACGAGTACTCAAATGACGTAGCATTTCAATATTGGTACGACAAAACAAAGATACAATTCGATGATGGTTTTTATCAATATAAGTATCCAAGTGCAGCTGTTCGATTCTCAAATGAAACGTTTGTGAGATTCCAAGAGAAATTGAAGGCAGAATGATTATCAGCGTCTTTATAACAAAATAGCTATTTAAATAAAAAAGTCATTTTCAATGACTTTAAAAATCTGGTAAATATCGGAAAAATAGGATAATAACACAAGAATGCAGCCTATAACAGTTATGGATATAACTTTAATTAAATCTTTTTACACCGCTTTTTCCAAATAAAAACACCCCCCGTATTATTTATATTTAATACTATCACTATTTATGAATTATTTGGATTTAATTGTATTTTAAAACTACAATTGAATGCAGCGAGGAAGAGCTCGGTATCGTTGTTTGTAAGTGGCAGTTAATTTATTTAGAGAAAACTAAACAAAATCGTTATTTGAA
>NZ_BOQD01000334.1 GCF_018332515.1 Bacillus hominis
CTTCATAATATTGTTTAAACGTTTCAATTTTACTTCCATCATCTAGTGTGAACGGCTCGTTACCGAATAACATTTTTTCATAGTGTTCTTTATTAAAGTCGTTGGAATACATGTAACCAGGCTCTTTATCAATATTGTTATGTTTGAAATCAGCGTACTCTACAAGCAAAACAAGTACTTTATCTTTACGAACTTCACCGTTATATTCTTTTTGTTTAGCAGGTGAAGTTGGCACTTTCCCATTTAAGCCGCCTCTAACTGGACTTGTTCCTGTTGCAGTCCCGTTTGCTGGTTGCTCTGATTTTTCTTTCGTATCTGTTTTTGCATCTTTCACTTTCTTTAAAAAGTCAGATGCTTCTTTCGTAAGTGGGTCCCCATTTGTCGCTTCTTTTCCAGGATTTTCTCCCTTTTTCTTCTCTACATACTTCTCAACAGCTTTCTTTGTTTCTGTCTCTGAAGCAGATGAATCAATTACCCCACGTTTTTTTAGCGCATTTGCTAATCGCTCTTCTGGGATTAAATGATCATCAACTGGGCTTGTAGCTGTTTTAGCCCCAGGCGTTTCTGCATACGCAGACTGGCTTCCAGCGCCAAACGAAAGGCCTAAAGCAGCTGTCAAAGCAATTGTTGATAACACTTTAAATGGTTTCTTTATCATCCCTTATTTCCTCCCCT